>NZ_JBPPWJ010000010.1:0-126857 GCF_053547255.1 Rothia sp. 11273D007AR
CTGGGCTTCATCGTTCGACTTGCATGTGTTAAGCACGCCGCCAGCGTTCGTCCTGAGCCAGAATCAAACTCTCCGTTAGAAAAATGAAGTAGTTGATGATCCTAGTCTCTGATTGTTAGCGAACCATTCACCACGGGGTGGTGTGGTTCGAGCTGACGAATCTGAAACCAATTGATTATCAAATTCTGTAAGAAACCGTTGGTTTCTCACATTGTTATATAAATATTTGGTATCAGTTCAATTTCCGCACTACCTGGTGTTCCTTGTGAACACTAGTGTGTAGTGTGGACGATAAGAATGTTATTTATAACATTGGTACGCTATTGAGTTTTCAAGCAACAAACCGCATTCTCAACCCTAGCCAGATGTTGGCCGGTGTTTCGTATCGGTCATTCTCAGTTTTTGTGTTACCCGTTTGGGCAACTCGTCTAGTCTAACGCGTTTCTTTTCTATGTGTCAACTCGGTGTTCCGTGTTGTGTCTCACAGTGGCTTTCGGCTGGATTGTTACTTCAAAATCTCACTCGTGCGAGTTGGGATTTCTCGGTTCCGGCCGGGGCCTGAATTCGCTATGTGACTAGGTGTTTTGTCGCTTGGCGGGTTTCCCCTGTGCCGTGGCGACTCGTAATACTCTACGCAGGTTTTTCAGACCACGCAACCCGAAAGAGACACTTTTGGGGCATTTTCACCCCAAGAGCCACCGCCAAGAACAGCAAATGACCTAGTCAAAACCATAATTAACAGAGAAAAAGATTTTTTAAAGTTTTTCTGAATCTCTTCAGAAGGCTTGATTTTAGGGATTTTTTGTGAGCCAGACCCTTATTCTGGCTCACATAAGCCCTCGTGAGCCTGCGTCCTGCCCCTCAGACTAGATAAACAAGAAGTGCTCCCCCGCTATCGCGGGAGAGCACTTCGTTCTTATAAGAAGCTTAGGCAGCTCGGCGGCGGGATACCTCGTAGAGGGAGATTCCTACTGCCATGGAGGCGTTGAGCGATTCCATCGCTGAGCTAATGGGAATCGAAACGATTTGGTCGCAGTTCTCGGTGACCAGTCGTGACAACCCCTTGCCTTCTGAACCAACAACAATCATGAGCGGTTCAGAGGCTAGTTCAAGGTTGGGCAGGTCTATGTCGCCGCCGCCGTCCAGACCGACGACGAAGATGCCGGCGTCCTTAGCCTGCTGGATCACGCGGGTCAGGTTAGTGGCCTTAGCTACGGGGATACGGGCAGCAGCACCGGATGAGGTTTTCCAGGCTGAGGCGGTCATGGCTGCCGAGCGGCGCTCGGGGATGATGACGCCGTTACCCGAGAAGGCTGAGACGGAGCGGATGATGGCGCCCAGGTTGCGGGGGTCGGTGATGCCGTCCAGGGCAACGAAGAGCGGCGGGGTGCTCATCTTCTTGTCGTACCAGCGATCCATGGTGTCGAGGACCAGGTTGCCGGCGTCCGGGTACTTATAGGGCGGAATCTGCAGGGCAACACCCTGGTGGACAGCGTGGTCGGTGAGACGGTCCAGCTCATTACGGCCAATTTCGAGCATGGGCAGGCCCTGCTTGTTGGCTTCGGTCATGATGTCGCGGACGCGGTCATCGACCTCGATGCGGGACATGACGAAGAGGGTCTTGGCAGGGATCTCGGTCTGCAGGGCCTCAAGTACGGAGTTACGGCCGGTGACCAGTTCGTCGGAGGCACGCTTGCCGCCCAGGCGGGGCTGGCGGGAGCGCAGGGTGTTCGTTGCCTTGCGGTTTTCGGCGGCCTTCTTCATCTTGTAGGCCTTGTGGTAGACGCGGTCTTCTGCCTTGGGGGTGTTGCCGCGGCCTTCGAGGGCCTTACGGCCGTGGCCGCCGGTGCCCTTGGTGGGGCCCTTCTTTTTGTTGGTTGCGCCGGGGCGTGAGCCTGCCTTCGCCATAAATCTCGTCCTTTGATAGATGTCTATGAATTGTTTTCTAGCTTACCGACCCCTTGCGCCCTGTGGGGCGAGAGATGGAGCACGGTAGCGCAGTGAGTTAGAGGGACCAGGTGGAGCCGGATGCGCCGTCCTTGACGGTGATGCCGGCGGCAGCCAGGGCGTCGCGGATTTGGTCTGCGCGGGCCCAGTCTTTAGCCTCGCGGGCTTCGGCACGCTGGGTCAGCATGGTCTGAATCAGAGAGTCGAGCGCTGCGTGTTCGCCGGGTTCGTTGGCGGCAGCCCCTGCCTGGCTGAAGGACATGAGCTCTACCAGCCCCAGCACCTTGGCCATAGCGTAGACCTGCTCGGCGGCGTCCTGGGCGGATTCACCGGCAGCCAGGGCTGCGTTACCGGCGCGGACGCCCGCGTGCAGGGCAGCCAGAGCCTTGGGGATGTTGAGGTCATCGTCCATGGCCTCGGCAAAGGCCTCGGGTACCGCGGCGTCTTCGCGATGGTAGTCGCGGGTTGCGGCCAAGAAGGCTTCAACGCGTTCAACGGCTACACGAGCCTCTTCGAGGGAGGTGGGGTGGTAGTCGAGGACGGAGCGGTAGTGGGCCTGGCCCAGGTAGTAGCGGACGACCAGGGGGCGGGCAGCTTCGAGCATCTGGGCGGGGGTGATGATGTTGCCAATGGACTTGGACATCTTCTCGCCCTCGTAGTTGACCAGGCCATTGTGCATCCAGAAGTTGGCAAAGCCGTAGCCGGCTGCCTGGGACTGAGCCATCTCATTTTCGTGGTGGGGGAAGCGCAGATCGAGGCCGCCACCGTGAATATCAAAAGTCTCGCCCAGGTACTTGCCTGCCATGGCGGAGCATTCCAGGTGCCAGCCGGGGCGTCCCTTACCCCAGGGGGAATCCCAGGAGGCGGTGACGGGCTCACCCTCCTTATAAGCCTTCCACAGGGCAAAGTCGCGGGGGTCGCGCTTGCCGCGGGGATCGGCGTCCGGGGCGTCCTGCATATCGTCAATCTTCTGGCGGGTCAGGGCACCGTAGTTCTCCCAGGAGCGCACATCGAAGTAGACGTCGCCGCAGCCGTCGGTTGCAGGGTAGGCATGGCCGCGGTCAATGAGACGCTGAATGAGGGCAAACATCTCGGGGATATGCCCGGTGGCGCGCGGTTCGTAGGTGGGGGGTGCGATATTGAGGGAGGCGTAGGCCTGGCCGAAGACCCGCTCAAAGCGGTAGGCCAGGGCCCACCACTCTTCAGCCGGGTGTTCGCCGGTGTAGCCGGGCTCAAAAGAGGCAGCCGAGTTCACCAGAATCTTGTCGTCGATATCGGTGACGTTACGAACCGTGGTGACCTTGTAACCGCGGTAGGTCAGCCAGCGGGAGAGCTGGTCAAAGACCAGGCCCGAGCGCACGTGCCCAATGTGCGGGGCACCCTGAACGGTGGCACCGCAGTAGTAGATGCGGGCTTCGCCGGGGTGAACCGGGGTGAAATCACGGACGCTTGCTGTTGCTGAATCATAAAAACGTAGAGTCACGCCTAACAGTTTACCGTGCGCTGTAGAACCGGTGCGAGGACGCTAGCTGCGTGGTTAATGAGCAGGGAGAAATGGCCGTCGCGCGGTAGTTCGTGAATCTGGGCTCCCAGGCGGAGCCCCAGGTTGCGGGCACGGGCGGGTTTGACGGCCATGTCGCGCCCGGCGACCCAGAGGTGCACCGGGGTTTTGACGGTGGTTTCTGAGAAGCCCCAGTCGTCCTGAATCGCGTATTCGTCTTGCACGCCGCCCTCGATGGAGAACTGCAGGGCGTAGTCGTGGGAGATGGCCATGCGGTAGGCGGCGGTGTGGCCCTGCACGTCGCGGCCCAGGGCGGAGGCCAAGGTCGAGGCGGACGCCAGGGGGCGGCTCAGGGCGCGGGAGGTGAGGTCGATGAGCGGTTTGGGGAACCAGGAGAGGGTGAGGTGGGAGAAGTGAACGCGCAGCGGGGTGAGGTTAAGCCCTAAGTGGGACTCCCAGAGGGGGTGATGGGTGAAGGGGGCCAGCAGGATGAGCTGCTCTACCTTGTCGGGGTGGAGGGCTGCCAGGCTCATGGCGTGGGGCCCGCCGCCGGAGAAGCCGATGACGCTAAAGCGGTCAAGCTCCAGGTGGTTGATAATGGCAGTGGCGTCCTCTTCTGCCCAGGTGCCAACCAGCCGGTAGGGGACGGCGTCCGACGCTCCCAGCCCCGGGCGGTCCGGGGCGATAATGCGGATACCCAGCTCACGGGCTGCCTCGTCAAGGAAAAGTGCCTCGTAGCCGGTACCGGGAGTGCCGTGGCAGTAGATGACGGTAGCTGTGGGTGCTTCTGTCTGCCCAAATTCGTGCCAGGCGATGACGCGTCCCCCGTCCTGGCTTAGCAGGTGAGGGCGGGGTTCAAGGGGGTCGGCGTTCACAGGTACTTCTTTACAGCTTGGGGTGGTGTTAACAGGGACAGGCTTATTTTAGCGCTGATAGGCCGGGTCTATACTGAACGAGAATAACACCTCACTTTTTGCATAACTGACCAGGATTCTGCTGTGCCCTCGACACCTCCCCCGGCCCCGGCCCTCACCGGCTCTCAGCGTGCGTCCGCCCGGCGCCTGCGCTGGGCCCGTGAATACCTCACCACCTACATCACCGCTGCGCCCTTAACAGCCCTGCTGGTGGTGCTGGCCCTCATTGGCCTACTCACCCAGCTCCTGCTCGGGCGGGAGCGGGCAACGGCCCTGACCTTCCAGCCGGGTAACTTCACCGCAACATGGGAGCCGGTGACCGGCGTCATCATCAACTACAAGCCGGTCAGCACCATCTTCTTCCTGATAATCCTTGTATTGGTCGGGCCCCTGATCGAACGAGCCCTGGGCACCTGGCGGTTCACCCTCACAGCGCTAGCGAGCTACCTGGCCCCCGCTGCAGCCCTCACCATCGTCTTCTCAGTAGCAGAGGGGCTCATACCCGGCTGGGCCCAGGCACTGACCACCCACTCGGTCTTTGGCCTGCCTCTCATGCTGACCGGTTCCCTCCTGGCTGCAAGCCGTACCTACTCCATCATCTGGCGGCGTCGCGTCCGCCTGCTCGCCTGCACCCTGCTCCTGGGCCTGTTCCTTTTTGGTGGCTCCCTGCACGATATCGGGCTGGTGCTGGCAGCGCTCACCGGCTGGGCCTGCGGAGTCTTTCTGATACCGGCACCCACCCGCGAGCATTCTCTGGTGGGAACCCGCCATGAAGCTCGTACCCTGGTAGCTCTCACCATCGCTGCAATTTCTCTGGGTATCTTCTTCGCCGCCCATGCCCCCAACCCCATAGGCCCCCTAGCGGCAGCCCGATACGAAGTGGGAGCAGGCAACCTTACCGATGCCGCCCTTAACTCACTCTGCGCCAGCAATGCAGCGAGCGCCCTGTGCGCCCACCAGGTCTATCTAGAGCAGACCAAGGGATTCTTAGCGAGCGCGCTGGCCCTCTTCCCCCTCGTCCTTCAACTTGTTCTTGCCCAGGGACTGGCGCGAGGGCGACGTCTAGCCGCCTACGGCATCCTGGTGCTGCAGGGGGTCATCCTGCTCTTTTCGGTACTGCGCCTAGTGATTTACTCCGGTGTGCTAGGCCAGCACCTTGCGCCCCTGGGCGCGATCGCAGAACTTGAGGATGCCGGTGCCCGCCTGCTCGTGCCCGTGCTGGTACCTGCCGCCCTTATTGCCCTGGTTCTAGCCACCCTGCGCTACTTCCCGCTAGCCTCATCGGGCCGGGCGCTGCGGGCGTCCGCGCGGACCGTAGGGCTGGTAGCCCTTACCGGGCTGGTGCTGGTCACGGTTGCAGCCACGGTCTTCCCGCAGGGCTTTGCCCCTCACCCCACTCCCCTGCCCTTTGCCCTGGACTACCTGGTCAAGCTCCTGCCCTCAGCCGCCTGGTATGTGCTCCCGCCCTCCTACGCCGGAACCTCCTGGCTCACTACCTCGCTGCACTGGCTGGCCCCCGCCCTGACCTGGCTCACCCTCATTATCTGCACCTACCGGGTACTGACCGTTCCTGCCGGGGACACCGCCCAGAACCGCAACCGTTACCTTGAGCTGGTTCGTGCCCAAGGGGCGGGCACCCTGGGCTGGATTGGCACCTGGGATAACCGCAACTACTGGATTTCTAGCAGCGGGCAAGAGGGCTTTGCCTACCTCGACCACGGGGGTGTAGCCCTGACCGTCGGTGACCCGGCAGCGGCTCCCGAGCGAGTTGATCAGGCCGTGCAGGAGTTCGCCCGTTTTTGCACCGACCGGGGCCTGGCTCCGGCCCTTTACTCGGTGCACGCTCCCACCCAGCAGGCTGCCCAGGCCCTGGGGTGGAGTTCCTGGCAGGTCGCCGAGGAAGCCATCATCGACCTGGCTGACCTCAAGTTCTCGGGTAAAAAATTCCAGTCCATCCGCACCGCCCTCAATCAGGCAGGCAAGCAGGGCATCACCACTAAGTGGACCACCTATAACGACCTGCTCCTAGCCGAATGGGCCCAGATTGTTGAGATTTCTGAAGGCTGGATCTCTGAGAAGTCCCTACCCGAGATGGGCTTTACGCTCGGCGGTCTCGAAGAGCTCAAGGACCCCGATACCCGCATCCTGCTCGCCCTTGATGAGAGCGGCTTCATTCATGGGGTAACCTCCTGGATGCCCGTGCACCGGCAGAGCCGCGTCATCGGTCTCACCCTGGACTTCATGCGCCGCCGCGACGCCGAGGGCGTCTTCGCCGCCTCCATGGAGTTCCTGATTGCCTCGGCTGCCCAGGACGCCAAGGACGAGGGGCTCGAGATTCTCTCCCTCTCCGGCGCTCCCCTGGCCCACTCTGTTGCCCCGGCAGAACGCAGCGGCCTCGACCGGCTCTTGGACTACCTGGGTGAGCGTATGGAACCCCTCTATGGCTTCCGCTCTCTGTTGACCTTCAAGGCCAAGTTCCGCCCGCGGTTTGAGCCCATGTATCTGGTCACCCCCGACTCCGGTGATCTACCGGCAATCGGCATCGCGGTCTCCCACGCCTACCTACCCGAGATGAAGGCTAAAGACGTGCTGGGTATCGTGCAGGCCATGGGCTCCCAGGAGAAGTAATGTTCGCTGACTTTGCCCGCTCCGTTGACCTGCGCGCCGACTTCTGGGGGCCGCTAGCGATCGGGCTTGCGGTGGTGCTGGCGCTAGTACTGCTGGTGCGGGCTAGGGGCGCTGTGCGCTGGCGTACCCAGCTGCTGATTGTGGTGGTAGTTGCGGCTCTCGTTGCCCTTACTGCCTACCTCACCAACAACGTGTGGCACCCCGTCGCTGAGGGCATCGATGCGCCCACCTGGCTCTGGTCGGGCTACGCCCTGTGGGTGGTTATCTACGCGGTGGTTCTCACCGCGGCAGGTTGGGCAGGGCGCGGACGCCTGCGCCGGGCTCATTCGGTATTGGCAGCTACCCTCACGATAGTTCTGGGGCTTACCCTCACCGGGCTGGGGCTCAACGCCTACTACGGGGGCTACCCCACCCTGGCGTCCGCCCTGGGAATTACCGTACCCACCAGCAGCCTGGCCCAGGCAGATGCCTCTACACCCGTCACCGCCTACGATACCGGCGGGCAAACCCTGGCAAGCGAGTGGAAAGCCCCGGCCGATATGGCGAGCGCAGGAACCGTCATCCGCGAAAATATACCGGCCAATGATCCTGCCTTTACACCGCGAGACGCATACATCTACCTGCCCCCGGCCTACTTCAGTAACCCGCGTCCGCTGCTGCCCGTCGTCGTCCTCATGGCCGGGCAGCCCGGTGCCCCTGCTGACTGGTTCAACCTCGGTGGGGTGCAGAGCATACTCAACTCCTACGCCGCGAACCACGCCGGGCTAGCCCCCGTTGTGGTGGTGGTCGACCAGCTCGGTGACGACTGGAATAACCCGCTCTGCAGCGATACCGCCCACGGGCAGGTAGCCACCTACCTGCAAGAGACCGTACCCACCTGGATTACCAGCAACCTGCAGGTCGACACCGACCATTCTCACTGGACTATCGCCGGGCTCTCAAACGGCGGAACCTGCGCCTTCCAAGCCGCCCTGCGGACCCCCGACATCTACCCCACCTTCCTGGATATGTCGGGTGAAGCTAACCCCTCCCTCGGCAGTGAAGAACTCACCATCAGCCAGGGCTTTGGCGGCGACTCAGCATCCTACCTGGCTAACGACCCGGCCAGTATGCTGGACCAAGGCACCTACACGAAACCCGGCCCCACCGGGATTTTCTCCATGGGGACGAACGACGACCCCTCCTACCGTTCGGGGCTAGAAGGTCTCTACACCGCGGCTCAACAGGCCGGGCTCGACGTGCAGTGGAAAACCTATCGGGGCAAACACGAGTGGAAGGTCTGGGAAGCGGCTTTCGCCGACGCCCTGCCCTGGCTGGGGCAGCGCACCGGTCTGCAGTAACCTCTATGCCATCTAGCTAAGCGGGTAAACCAGAGCCACAGCGGTAGCCGCCACGCCCTCGCCCCGACCGGTCAGGCCCAGTCCGTCGGTAGTCGTAGCGGTGACCGTCACCGGGGCCCCGGCGGCCTCGGATAGAACGCGGTTAGCCTCGTCCCGGCGCGGGGAAAACTTGGGTTTATTGCCAATCAGCTGCACCGCGATGTTGCCAATCTCGAACCCGGCAGCGCGCACAATCGCAGCGGCCTCAGAGAGAATCCGCACGCCGGAAGCACCTGCCATATCGGGCCGGTCCACCCCAAAGTTCGAACCCAAATCACCCGTACCGCTGGCCGAGAAAAGGGCGTCAGCAGCCGCGTGAGCTACCACGTCGCCGTCCGAGTGGCCTGAGAGCCCGTGCTGGCCCGGCCAGTACAAACCTGCCACCCACAGTTCGGTGCCTTCTTCACCAAAAGCGTGCACATCAGTACCGGTGCCAATACGGGGAATCATGATTCTCTCTTTTCGTCGTAGAGGGCTGTAGCTAGGGTCAGGTCAAGAGGGGTCGTAATCTTGAAGGCTTCGGCAGCCCCCTCGACGGTCGCAACCGGCAGCCCCAGGGTTTCAGCCAGCATGGCATCATCGGTGATGCTTTCGGCAACCTCGGGGGCCAGGGAGGCAACATCGCGGTGGGCCTGCACAAGGGTAGCCAGGTTAAAGCCCTGGGGGGTCTGCACAGCCCGCAGCTGCGCCCGGGCCGGGGTGCCGCTCACGTACCCGGCAGCATCCACCGTCTTAATGGTATCGACCACGGGCAGGGTCGGAATCACAGCTCTCTCCCCCGCATCAAGGGCGGTAGCCACCCGGTGATAGACGCTAGCGGGGGTGAAGCAGCGGGCGGCATCGTGCACCAGGACGCCAGTAGGCAGCTGCTCGGGGGCACCCGGCAGGGGGGCTGCGTCCGCAATCGCAGCCAGGGCAGCCGTCACCGATTCGGCGCGCGTTGCGCCGCCGGGCACCGCCAGGGCACCGTACCGGGCACAGACCTGCCGAAGCTCAACGTCCTGCGGGGGCACCGTCACCACCAGCCGTGCCGCCACGCCCGACTCCCGGGCACCGGCCAAGGCCCATTCCAGCAGGGTGCGCCCGGCAACCTGCACCGCTGCCTTCGGTATACCCGCGCCCAGACGCGACCCCGAGCCGGCCGCCACAATAACAACAGCGAGCACCGAACCACCAGATGTGGTTGCGGTGCCCGCTGTATCAGAAAAATCTAGAGTGCTCACAGCTAGTGAGCATACCCGAAAGTTTAGACGCCCTCGAGAATCTTATCGAGTTCAACCTCGGCAGCTTCTTCGTCGATGTCCTTAGCCAGGGCAACCTCAGACGACAGAATCTGACGGGCCTTAGCCAGCATGCGCTTCTCACCGGCAGACAGGCCACGGTCGTTCTCGCGGCGCCACAGGTCGCGGACGACCTCGGCAACCTTCAGCACATCGCCAGATGCCAGCTTCTCAACGTTAGCCTTGTAGCGGCGGGACCAGTTTGCTGCTTCTTCGGTATCAGTAGCCTGAAGTACGTCAATGACTTCCTGCAGACCGCGCTCGTCAACGACATCGCGCACGCCCACCATATCGACGTTCTCAGCGGGAACCTCAATGACCAGGTCACCGTTAGCGACCTTGAGTTTCAGGTACATCTTCTCTTCGCCACGGATCTTGCGCATCTTGATTTCTTCAATCGTTGCGGCACCGTGGTGAGGGTAAACGACTGTTTCGCCAACCTCAAAAACCATATGGATAAACCCCTTTCAGCCTACCTATTCTACCATGCAACGAAAGACAGCACCCTTAAAGTCTCAAAATAGGCCCGGTGCTCTCAGCGAACCAGTGTGCTTCATTTACGCCCTTTTGCCCCGTTGATACAGACGTATTGTCGTTAAACCAGATAGAATGTGACCTGAACAGACCAAAAATTCCGTACCTCGGCGCGGAGCACACACACTTTCTCTGCCCCACCGGCAGACTACATACCCCAACAAGGAGCTAGAGCTGTGAAGAACACCGCTTCTGTGACCGTCAAGCGCGCCAGCGCCCTCGTTGCCATCGCTGGAGCCCTGCTGGCCACCACCGGTTGCACCTACACCAACCAGCCCGCCACCACCATCGTCTACTCCGCCTCCGACGGCCAGATGGCTAACCTGCTAGGCGAGAACAACCAGCAGGATATCCAGCTCCGCAACATCATGGTCATCGCAGCCGATGAGGCCTCACAGGGCCGCGTGCTGGGCACCATTCTGAACCAGACCGAGGAGGACGCCACCGTCACCCTGGCCTTCCCCACCGAAACTCTCACCGTTGAGGTTCCCGCTGGCCAGGAAGTCCGCCTGGAAAACGACGAGAACGAACTTCTTCTGGCTGAGGCCGGCGCTAACCCCGGTCTGCTGCTGAAGGACGTCGAGGTCTCCTCCAACGTCACCTCCAGCACCACCACCTTCAACGTTCCGGTTCTTGACGGCGCCCTGGAAGAGTACGCCCCCTACCTGCCCACCGCAGCGGCTACTCCCAGCGCTACCGAAACCGCTAGCAGCAACGGCTAAAATCCTTTCGCTTTAAAGATGTGGGGCGGGCCCTTCAGGTAACTGAAGGGCCCGCCCCACTGCTTCACCTGGCCTGGTGTGCCGGTTTAGGGTTCAAACTTGTAGCCCAGGCCGCGCACGGTGACCACGTAGCGCGGGGACGAGGGGTCGGGCTCAACCTTGGAGCGCAGGCGCTTAATGTGCACATCAAGGGTCTTGGTATCGCCCACGTAGTCAGCACCCCAGACCCGGTCGATCAGCTGCGAGCGCGTCATCACGCGTCCTGCATTCCGCAGCAGCATCTCAAGCAGCTCAAACTCCTTGAGGGGCATAGCTACGGTTTCGCCGGATACGGTCACCACGTGGCGCTCAACGTCCATGCGCACCGGGCCGCCCTCAATCGCCCCGGCGTCGTGCTCTTCGGGTTCGCCCTGGCGGCGCAGGACGGCGCGGATGCGGGCGATGAGCTCGCGGGAGGAATAGGGCTTGGTGACGTAGTCGTCAGCACCCAGTTCAAGGCCGAGCACCTTATCGATTTCTGAGTCTTTAGCGGTCAGCATGATGATGGGAACCGCGCTGGTGGCGCGAATCTGCTTACAGACCTCGGTGCCGGACTGGCCGGGGAGCATGATGTCGAGGAGCACCAGGTCTGCACCATTCCGCTCGAACTCAACCACGGCGTCCAGGCCGTTATCGACCACCTGCACCTCAAAGCCCTCACGACCCAGCAAAAAGGCCAGGGGCTCGCTCAGCGACTCTTCGTCCTCAACCACTAAAATACGGGTCACTTACTTTGTTTCCTTCGCGGTCTGTGCCGACCCCGCAGAGCGCGGCACTGTGTGGATGTTGTGGTCTGTTATCTGGGTAAGCGAGCCCGTCGGCGGGTGCTCCCCCAGCAGGTCTTGTTCGGTTTCTTCATCAACAATGGGCAGGGCAATGGTGAAAGTTGAGCCGGAACCGGGTTGGGACCAGAGGGTCACCTCGCCACCGTGCTGACCCACAATGTGCTTCACAATGCTCAAGCCCAGGCCCGTGCCCCCGGTCTGACGCGAACGCGCCGGATCAACCCGGTAGAAGCGCTCAAAAATGCGGTCTTGCTCGTCATCGGGAATGCCCGGGCCCTGGTCTTTCACAGAAATTCTAACAGTGTCGCCCTTCACTGCCATGCCGATTCCCACCTTGGTGTTCTCGGGCGAGTAACGAATAGCGTTCTCGATGAGGTTACGCAGGGCGGTGCCCAGCAGCTCGGGGTCGCCGTGGACCGGTCGGGGGGCCTTTCCGCCCACCAGGAGTTCAATATTTTTACCCTCGGCTGTGAGGCGGTTACGGTCGACCGACTCAGCTACCACCTGCTCAATATCAACCAGGGTAGAGTTCAGCACCATATCGGTTGATTGCAGGCGGGAGAGTTCAATGACGTCCTGCACCAGTGCCGCTAACCGCCGGGACTCTTTCTTGAGCTTGCCCGAAAAGTAGAGCACCGACTCGGGATCGTCCGCCGATGACTCGATGGCCTCAGCCATAAGTCCAACCGCCCCCACCGGGGTTTTTAGTTCGTGCGATATGTTGGCTACGAAGTCGGTGCGGACGGTCTGGGCGCGGGTAATTTCGGTGCGGTCATCGGCCAGCACCAAGATATATTCATCGCCTACCGGGGCCACGCGCAGGTCAATCACCAGGCGGCTCTGGTCGTAAAAGCCACGGGTGAGGATAATTTCTTTTTCGACGATGATGCCCTTGGACCGCACCGCGCCGATCATCTCTAGCAGCTCGTCAGAGACCACTGTATGCCCGCGCACCAGCCCTAAGGCGTAGGCGCCCGGAGAAGCCTGCACCACGCCGTCCACAGCGTCCACCACCATGTAGGCGCGACCAATGACCGCCAGCACCTCGGCGGCGCCGTCGCTAATGGTCGGCTCTTCAACGTCGGCCCAGCGAGCGCGCTGACGCTCACTCCGTTGCACGGCGAGCATGCTCACCACGCCGATGAGGAGCCCCAGCACAGCGGCAGACAAAGCAATCACAGTAGGGTTCACATCTACCAGCTTAGAGCCTACAAGCCCCGCCCCGCGCCCCTCAGCGTCCTAAATACCCGGGGGTTCAACTAACGTTTACCCAACCATGTGTTTGTGTTCATGTGGCCTTGGCACTCTAAAGGGGTAGCCGTAGGCAGAAGTCTGCCCGGTGCCCCACACTTCCCCAGATGGAAAGGACGCGCACGTGCGCAAAGTCTTCCAAGCCGAACTACAGCACGTCGGCGAAGAGCTGATTCATATCGCTACCCTAGTCCAGGAGGCTCTCGGCCGCGCTTCGGACGCCTTCTTGCAGGCCGATATTCAAGAAGCCGAAGAGGTCATTACCAACGATGCCCGCATCGACTTCATGCAAAACGAACTCGATGAGCGTGCTATCGACATTCTGGCTCTGCAGGGCCCGGTAGCCTCCGACCTGCGCATGATTGTTGGCGCCCTGCGCATGAGCTCCTCCCTGGAGCGCATGGGCGACCTTGCCCGCCACGTCGCCCAGGTTGCCCGTATGCGCTACCCCGAGCACGTCCTGCCCGAGTCCATCGTGCCGGTCTTCCGCGAAATCATCGAGCTTGACCAGAAGGTTATCGCCAGCGTCATCAGCCTGCTCGAGACCCGCGAGCTCTCCCATACCCAGGACATCATCAAGAACAAGATGCGCATCAACGAACTCCACGTTGAGGTCTTCAACCGCATGGCAGCCCCCGACTGGGGCCAGAACGCCCAGGTCACCGTTGACGTCACCCTGGTCTCCCGTTACCTGGAGCGCTTTGGCGACCACGGTGTGTCGGTAGCCCGCAAGGTCACCTACCTGGTCACCGGCGACTGGAACGCGGTGCCCAGCATCTAGGCTGGCAGGTACCATCTCCGTCAGAAGGTACCACTTAAATCAGAAAAACCCACCTAGTTGGTGGGTTTTTCTGATTTAAGTGGTACCTACCGGGGATTTACTTCTTACCCTGGTTAGCAACAGCCTTGATGGCGTCCTTAGCAGCCTCGGGGTCGAGGTACTCGCCGGGGCCAACGGGCTTGAAGTTCTCGTCGAGCTCGTAGTAGAGGGGGATACCGGTGGGGATGTTCAGACCGGCGATATCCTCATCTGAGATACCTTCGAGGTTCTTGACCAGGGCACGCAGGGAGTTACCGTGGGCAGCAACCAGAACGGTCTTGCCAGCCTTCAGGTCTTCCTTGATGTCTGACTCCCAGTAGGGCAGCATGCGCTCGAGGACGTCCTTCAGGCACTCGGTGCGGGGGGCGTTCTCGATGTCTGCGTAGCGGGGGTCGTTCGCCTGGGAGAACTCGTCGTTGTCGTCGAGGGCCGGAGGCGGAACGTCGTAGGAGCGACGCCAGGTCATAAACTGCTCTTCACCGTAGGTTTCGAGGGTCTGAGTCTTGTCCTTGCCCTGGAGCGCACCGTAGTGACGCTCGTTCAGGCGCCAGTTGCGCTTGACGGGAATCCAGTGGCGGTCGGCGGCATCGAGAGCCAGGTTGGCGGTGTTGATGGCGCGGCGCTGCAGGGAGGTGTGGACGACATCGGGGAGGATGCCGCGTTCCTTCAGCAGTTCGCCACCGCGGGTGGCTTCGGCGCGGCCCTTCTCGGTCAGGGCAACGTCTACCCAGCCGGTGAAGAGGTTCTTTTCGTTCCATTCTGATTGCCCGTGACGGAGCAGTACCAATTTGTAAGTCATGCTCCCTATTATCCCACTCCCAACCCCCAAAGCAAAGATAAACCCACACATATTCACGGAAAACCCGGTCTTTTCCGGGGGTTTCTTCGTGAATATGTGTGGGTTTTTCAGACCTTAACGCAAGCTGCGGCTAGCGGCGGCGCACCGCTACGGCGGGGCGGACGTCCGCGAGGAATACGCCCACGGCGGTTGCGGCAATGAGCTGCATGAAGACAGACCCGCCACCGACGGCCATGGACTGCCAGACCATCAGTACAGAGAAAGCAGCCGAGGCAGCGGTCACGCCAACCCAGAAGCCCTTGGTACGTTTGAAGGCGCTCTGGTAGGCGTAGCTTGAAGCGCGGGCGGCCTCAATCAGCGCGAAAATCGACAGGGCGGCAACTACCAGGGCCAGGGCAAGGCCCACGTAGTAGGTAACCAACACAATCAGGTCAATAGGGGTCATGGCGTCCGTTCGCTACTTGAGGTTTTCTAGGGCCGCTGCCAGGTCGTTGTAGAGGTCATCGACGTTCTCGATGCCTACCGACAGGCGCAGCAGTGACTCGGGGATTGAGTGGGGCTCTGAGCCGTGGCGGCGGCGGCGTTCAATCAGTGATTCTACGCCACCGAGGCTGGTTGCGGGCGTCCAGATGTTCAGGGCCTTGACCACGCGGTCGGTTTCTTCGGCGGTGGCGTCGAGGGTGATGGAGAGGATTGAGCCGAAGGTGCGCATCTGCGCGGACGCCCGCTCAAAGCCGGGGTCGGTGGGCAGGCCGGGGTAGCGCACGGCCTTGACGGCGGGGTGGGCCTGCAGGCGCTGGGCCAGTTCGAGGGCGTTAGCGGCGGCGCGTTCAAGGCGCACGCCCAGGGTACGGACGCCGCGCAGACCCAGCCAGGCCTCGAAGGGGCCGGCGATAGCGCCGTTGGTGGTGCGGTGGGCGGCCATGGCTTCGCGCAGGGTCGGGTTAGAGGTGACGGTGATACCCAGCAGCACATCGGAGTGACCGGCGATGGACTTGGTGGCGGAGTGGACGACCACGTCGGCACCC
This sequence comes from Rothia sp. 11273D007AR, assembly GCF_053547255.1. NCBI lineage: Bacteria > Bacillati > Actinomycetota > Actinomycetes > Micrococcales > Micrococcaceae > Rothia > Rothia sp. 11273D007AR. The sequence goes on from NZ_JBPPWJ010000010.1 coordinate 15,628, forward strand.
AGGGCCAGCGGGTTCTGCCCCAGCGGGGTTGCGAAGGTGTTATCAACGGCAGAGACAATGCCCAGGCGCTTGGCGGCACCGAGGACGGCGGGCAGGTCGGCGACCTCCATCATGGGGTTGGTGGGGGACTCCATCCACAGCAGCACCTTGGGGGCAGCGTAGTTGACGGTCTCGGGGGTGACGCCTGCGGTAGCGGCGGCCTTTTCGAGTTCGGCAATGACGGACTCGGTGTTTTCAATGTCGAGACGCACCACGGTGGTGATACCGCGGGCTTCGAGGCGCTTGGCCATAGACACAGAGGCCATGTAGGTGTGCTCGGGCAGCAGAATAATAGAGCCAACGGGTACCAGGTCCTGCACCGCGGCAACGGCTGCCATGCCGGAGGCAAAGACCAGGCCGGGCAGCTCTGCCCCTTCAAGGTCAGCGACGACCTCTTCGATGCCGTCCCAGCTCTGGTTGGAGAAACGGGCGTAGGTGTTGAGGTCTGAGGGGCCTGTCTGGCGGAAGGTGGACGACATAGCAATCGGCGGGTTCACAGGAGCCAGATCGTCGTGGGCGGGGCGGCCACCAGCCACCAGGCGGGTTTCGGGTGAGAGGTTCTGTTCAGTCATAGATTCAACGATACGCGCAGCACTAGGCCCAGTGCCAGGGGTACGCCCCAGGGTGACATATGGGACGGGCTAGAGAGTAGTCTCGGGTAGACCGGACGGCAGGCGCAGCGCCTTGGTAGGCTTATACCCGTGACCCACGCACTTTCTTACACCCCAGAAGCCGACCCGGGCGTCCGCCCCCACCTGGCGGACGCGAGCAGCGCGGCCCGCCCCTACCCCGGCACCTTTATCGCCTTCGAAGGCGGGGACGGCTCGGGCAAAACCACCCAGATTAAACTCCTGGCCGACGCCCTAACCGAACGCGGCTACTCGGTGCTGGTCACCCGCGAACCCGGCGGAACCGATATCGGTGAGAAACTCCGCACCCTGGTTCTTGAGCACGGCAACGGTGAGATTGACCCCCACACCGAGGCCCTGATTTTTGCTGCCTCCCGCGCAGCCCACGCCCACCAGAAGATCCGCCCCGCCCTTGAAGCCGGGCAGGTGGTGCTCTGCGACCGCTACATTGATTCTTCAGCCGCCTACCAGGGGGCAGGCCGCGGCCTGGGCATTGACACCGTAGTCGACCTCAGCCGCTGGGCCACCTCTAATCTGCTGCCCGACACCACCATTCTGCTCGATGTGCCCCTGGCCGAAGGACGCTCCCGCGCAGGTGCCCGGGGCGCCGCCGACCGCATGGAATCAGCAGATGACACCTTCCACCGCACCCTACACGCCACCTTCCAGCAGCTAGCCGACGCCACCCCCGAGCGGTACGCCCGCATTGACGGCGCCCGCCCCATCGAGGACGTCCACAAGGACGTGCTGGCAGCAGCCCTGGGGAGTATCGCATGAGCGTCTTTGACACCCTCACCGGCCAGCTCGACGTACGCGCCCAGCTCACCCGCGCCGCCGCCGAAGAGAAACCAACCCACGCCTGGCTCTTCACCGGCCCTCCCGGTGCGGGACGCTCCACCGCTGCCCTGGCCTTCGCCGCCGCCCTGCTCTGCGACCAGCCAGACCCGGCCGCCCGGGGCTGCGGGCACTGCCGCTCCTGCCAGACGGTGCTCAGCGGCTCCCACGCCGACTTCCTGCACTTCACCACCGAAAAGACAACCATCACCATCGAAGAAGCCCGTGACTTCGTGGTCAAAGCCCAGGATCGCCCCGCGGTAGGGCGCTGGCGCGTCATGCTCATTGAGGACGCCGACCGCATGCCCGAACGCACCTCCAACGTGCTACTCAAAGCTATTGAAGAGCCCCCGCCCTACACCATCTGGCTGCTCACCGCCCCCTCGCCCGCGGACGTCCTGGTAACCATTCGCTCCCGCTGCCGCCCGGTCAAGCTACGCCTGCCCTCAGTGGCGGACGTCGCCGCCCGGCTTCTTGCCGACGCGCAGGCAAGCGGCACCCCGCTTGAGCCCCACCAGGCAGACTTCGTAGCCCGCCTGGCCCAGGGCAATCTGGACGTAGCCCACAAGCTAGCCACCGACCCCGAAGCCCGTAAACGACGCAGCACCGTGGTGCAGATGCCCATCACCCTGCGTTCCATTGCCGCTGCCATGGAGGCCGCCGACGACCTCATCACCATCGCCGAGGCAGAAGCCGAAGCGGATGCCGAAGCCCGCAACGAAGCCGAGCGTTCCGCCCTGCTCACTGCCCTGGGTTATGAGGACGGCGAGAAGCTCTCCCCCACCCACCGGGCCCAGGTGCGCCAGCTCGAAGAAGACCAAAAACGCCGCGCCAAGCGCATTCAGACCGACACCCTCGACCGGTTCTTGGCCGACATTCAAACCGTCTTCCGCGATGTGCTCACCGTGCAGCTCTCCACCGGGGCAGACATCATCAACGCCCACCTAGCCGATGACATCTACGCCTACGCCGAGCGCACCAGCCCCGAGCGCACCCTAGCCCACCTCGATACGGTCGCTACCACCCGCCGCCGCATCCGCACCAACGCCGGCGCCCGACTGGCCTTCGAAGCCATGATGACCAGCTTCATCGCCTAGCTCCCTGCCCTTCTCCTGCCAGAAAGCACCCACATGGCCCAGTCCGCTCCCCGTCCGCTCGCCCACCTTGGGCCTCTGCAGCAGTTGCGCGCAGGAAAACTTGCCCTGCGCCTGCCCCTACTCGTGGTCGGTCTGGTAGGTTTCGGGGCCTCCTGTGCCCTACTCATTAAGGCTGGCCTGGGCGCCCTGGGCTGGGACGTACTCACCCTGGGCCTGATGGAAATCACCGGCATGAGCTACGGGGCGCTGACCATTATTACTTCTTTTGTGGTGCTACTCTTCTGGCTGCCCCTCAAAGAAATGCCGGGGCTGGGCACCCTTGCCAACGCTATTTTGGTGGGCCTATCGGCCGATGTAGCGATGGATATCATTCCCGACCCCGCCGGGGTGCTGACCCAGTGGGTCTATCTGGCGGTAGGCATTCTGGCCTTTTCCTTTTTTGACGCCCTCTACTTGGGCGCCCAGTTCGGTTCCGGACCGCGCGACGGGCTCATGACCGGGCTGGTGCGCGTCACCGGCCGTCCCGTCTGGCTAGTACGCACCGTACTAGAGGTGACCGTGGTGGCAGCTGGCATCGCCATGGGCGGCCACTTCGGTGTGGGCACCCTGCTCATCGCTTTTTCTGTGGGACCCCTCATCGGCTGGTTCCTGCCCTACGTGACGGTGCCGCTCACCCCGCGTCCGCGCCCCTCATCAGGGGTAGGTACCACTTAAGTCAGAAAAACCCACCAACCAGGTGGGTTTTTCCGATTTAGATGGTACCTACTGCGGAGGTTAGTTGCGGAAGCCGTGCACCGGGGAGGGGATGCGTCCGCCACGGGCCACAAAGACCTCAGCCGACTCGGGGTGGGCAGGCATAACGGGGGCGCGGCCCAGCAGACCACCAAACTCCACCATCTCACCGACCTCCAGGCCGATCGCCGGAATGACGCGCACAGCGGTAGTCTTGTGGTTCATGACGCCAATCGCGGCCTCATCGGCAATCATGGCAGAAATGGTTGCAGCCGAGGTATCGCCGGGAATCGCCACCATGTCTAGGCCCACGGAACAAATCGCGGTCATAGCTTCGAGCTTATCGAGGGTAATCTTGCCGGCAGCAGCAGCTTCAATCATGCCGATATCCTCAGAAATCGGGATGAAGGAGCCCGAGAGGCCACCCACGTGCGAACAGGCCATGAGCCCGCCCTTCTTCACCGCGTCATTGAGCAGGGCCAGGGCAGCAACGGTGCCGTGGGTACCCACCGACTCAAGACCCATCTCTTCGAGCACGTGGGCTACCGAGTCGCCGACCTCGGCGGTGGGGGCCAGAGAGAGGTCGACGATACCGAACTCCACGCCCAGGCGCTCAGCGGCCAGGGTGCCCACCAGCTGACCCATGCGGGTAATCTTAAAGGCCGCCTTCTTAATAGCTTCAGCACAGTCGTCGAAGGACGCCCCGCGCACCTTCTCGAGGGCACGCTTGACCACGCCGGGGCCAGAGACACCCACCGAGATAACGGTGTCGGCCTCCTGCACCCCGTGGAAGGCACCTGCCATGAAGGGGTTGTCAGATACAGCGTTGGCAAAAACCACCAGCTTGGAGCAGCCAAAGCCGTGGGCTTCAGCGGAGCCCTCAGCGGTCTCGCGAATGACCTCGCCCATGGTGCGCACAGCGGTCATGTTGATACCGGCCCGGGACGAGCCGATATTCACCGACGCACAGACCACATCGGTTTCGTTCAGGGCACGCGGAATAGAGCGCATGAGCTTCTCATCAGCCGGGGTAGCGCCCTTATCAACCAGGGCGGTGAAGCCACCGATGAAGTTAACCCCCACAGCCTTAGCAGCGGCGTCCAGGGTTTTGGCGAACTCCACGTAGTCCTCATCGTTCGAGGCACCCGCCACCAGGGCAATCGGGGTCACCGAAATACGCTTATTGATAATGGGAATGCCGAGCTCGGCCTCAATACCCTCAGCTACCTCAACCAGACGGGCTGCGCGGGAGGTGATTTTGTCGTAAATCTTCTGGCGGGCTACCTCACCGTCAGAATCGGCGCAATCCAGCAGAGAGATCCCCATGGTCACCGTGCGGATATCGAGCTTATCTTCCTCGATCATCTGCAGGGTCTCAAGAACGTTACCGGAACGGTCACTAAACATAGTCGGTAACTCCTAGAGGGTGTGCATGGCCTGGAAGATGGCGTCAGACTGAATACGAATCTGCACGCGCTGCTCTTCTTCAACCGGCTTCATAGCCTCTTGCAGGTCAGTAATCGACTGGGCAGAATCATCGAAGCTCCCCTGCAGAATCATGGTGAAGTAGCCCTGCATGAGGGTCTGCGACAGATTCTCGATATTAACCTTGCGCTCAGCGAGCTTGGTGGTGACACCGGCAATGATGCCTTCGTGGTCAAGGCCGGTGACAGTCAGAATGATTTTCATGGGCTTCCTTGTGGGAGTTATCGGCTCTTCCCCCGGCTGGGGAGGTGGAGCGCCGGACGTCGTCCCTACCTACTTTACCCAGCTCTCCCCCGCACCTGCTCTAGATGACGGAAAGGCGCCGCGCGGCGGCGTCCTTCCGCCTTAGCGCTGGGCTGCGATGTAGAGTTCGCCTGCGCCGGTGACGGTCACCTCGGTGGGTTCACCCACGTACATGACCGACTGGGTGCCGGTCAGGGTGAAGGTCTTGACCTCGTCGCTGACCACAACGGTGCCACCTGCACACAGGGCGGTGGCTACACCGGCCAGGGGCAGGGTGATGGTTTCGCCCTCTTCAACGACCAGGTGGGTGACAGACAGGCGTTCATCCCACATGGAGTACTCGGCGGCCTTCTCACTGGTGGGGGTAGGACGCTGGATGGTAGGTGCGCCCTGGCCCTCACCGAGGATCTTGATGAGTTCTTCCTCGTCAATGTGCTTGGGGGTAAGACCGGCACGCATGACGTTATCTGAGGGGTTCATCAGCTCAATAGCGGTACCCGAGACGTAGGCGTGCACCTGGCCGTCGGGAGTGTAGGCAGAGTCGCCGGGGGCAAGGTAGACCAGGTTCATGACCAGAGCGACCAGCAGGCCGCGGTCGCCGGGGTACTTGCTGTCAATCAGGATTACTAGCTCGGCAACACCGGCAGCGGTTGATTCAGCGCCGGGAACTTCACCGTTCTTGGCAATCCAAGCGCGTGCGGACGCGACGGTCTGCTCGACAGCTGCCGCGGCGGCGTCCTGCGGCATGCGGATAATGACGGTGAGTAGCTCCTTGGCGGTCTTAGCCGCGCCCAGAGCACCGGTGAGCCAGGGCAGGGAGAAGTGCTCAGCGATAGCGCGCAGCTCCGCGAACTCGCGCACACCGGTCAGGATGCGCATGGGCGACAGGGCGATAACGGTTTCGGGCTTAGAGAAGCGATCCTTGTAGTTACGGGCCGGGTCATCAAGGGCGATGCCGCGGGCGTTCTCGTCCGCGAACCCTGCCTGGGCCTGCTCGTCGGTAGGGTGCACCTGAATCGACAGGGGAGATTCAATCGCCAGAATCTTAAAAAGGAAGGGGAAGGTGTCGCTGGTGCGCTGCGGGTTGAGGAAGCGGGAAGGCTGCTCACCCACCAGGGCATCGAGCGGGAAGGCGCCGCCGTCCACGTGAGCTACGGAGGGGGCGGATGAGTGCGCACCCACCCACAGCTCAGCCTCCGGCTGCTCGGTGGGGGCGGGGACGCCGCGCATAAGGGCCAGTGTCTCGTAGGAGCCCCAGGCGTAGTTCTGAATCGGATTATCTAAAGAAAAAAGTTCACCCATAGGCACCATCAAACCATGCTCCTGCCCCACCTTGGGTCAGTTTATGACCCAGAAAGCTGGTGTTTATCGCCATAAATCACACAGGAAATCTGTCTAGATACTGTCTAAACAGGTCACGGGGCAATTAGACTTACCTTTCGTGAATACTATTGATTTAACCGCATCTTTTAAGGCTTACGATGTTCGCGGCATCGTGGGCGAAACCATCACCGCCGAGACCGTTCGCGCAACCGGCGCAGCTTTCGTAGACGTTCTCGGTCTGGCAGGTCAGGACGTCCTGGTGGGCGCCGACATGCGCCCCTCCGGCCCCGAGTTCATGGTTGCTTTCGCTGAGGGCGCTACCGCCCGCGGCGCTAACGTCATCAACATCGGCCTGATTTCTACCGACGAGCTCTACTTCGCCTGCGGCGTTGAGAACGCTGCCGGTGTCACCTTCACCGCCTCCCACAACCCTGCCGAGTACAACGGCATGAAGATGTCTAAGGCAGGTGCTGTTCCCCTCTCATCAGAGTCCGGTCTCTTTGATATTCGTGACCTAGCCCAGAAGTACCTGAACGAGGGTGAAATTCCCGCCGTTGAGGTTCCCGGTTCTGTATCTGAGAAGGACGTTCTCAAGGCCTACTCAGAGTACCTGCGTAACCTGGTTGACCTCTCGGGCATCCGCCCCCTCAAGGTTGTTGTGGACGCCGGTAACGGCATGGGCGGCATGACCACCCCCGCTGTACTGGGCGACTCCATTTTGCCCGGCCTGCCCCTGGAAATTGTGCCCCTCTACTTCGAGCTGGATGGCACCTTCCCCAACCACCCCGCCAACCCCCTGGAGCCTGCCAACCTGGTTGACCTGCAGAAGGCTGTTGTTGAGCACGGTGCAGATATCGGCCTGGCTTTCGACGGCGACGCCGACCGCTGCTTCGTCATCGACGAGAAGGGCGAGCCCGTTACTCCGTCCGCTATTACCGCCCTGGTGGCTGAGCGTGAGATTGCCCGTGCCAAGGCTGAGGGCAACGACGAGCCCGTCATCATCTACAACCTGATTACCTCCAAGGCTGTACCCGAGCTGGTTGAGAAGCTGGGTGGCCGCGCTATTAAGACCCGCGTGGGTCACTCCTTCATCAAGGCTGTGATGGCCGAAGAGTCCGGCGTCTTTGGTGGCGAGCACTCCGCTCACTACTACTTCAAGGACTTCTTCAACGCCGACACCGGTATGCTGGCCGCCATGCACGTGCTGGCTGCTCTGGGCGAAAGCGAGCAGCCCCTCTCTGAGCTGGGTGCTGTCTACTCCCCCTACGTTCCTTCCGGCGAAATTAACTCTGAGCTGGAAGACAAGGCCGGTGCTATCGCCCGCGTTGCCGACTTCTTCGGCGACACCGTTGAGGTCTCCGACATGGACGGCACCACCTTCGAGCACAAGACCGAGGGCTGGTGGGCCAACCTGCGCCCCTCCAACACCGAGCCCTTCCTGCGTCTGAACCTTGAGGCCCCCGACCAGGCCACCATGGAGCGCGTGCGCGATACCATCTTGAAGATCGTACGCGAGGGCTAAGCACCCCAAGCACCTCCACTTTGTACCAGCTCCTGCCCACTTTTCAGGCTTAAAGTGAGCAGGGCGCGGTACACATAAGGTAGATACCAGGACGCCCGCCCCGCTTTCCTGCCATACGGCAAGGAAGGTGGGGCGGGCGTCCTTTTATCTACCCTTGGGCCAGCTTAGGCGGCGCGGGCCTGGTCGTGCAGCATCCACTGGTCAGGGCCAAAGATCTCATACTGGATGTTGGTGCCGGGCACGCCAGCTTCGATCAGCTGGGAGCGGACGCCCTGCATGAAGCCCAGAGGGCCACACAGGTAGGCAGAAGCGTTAGCGGGCACGTTGAGCTCAGCCACGTTGACGCGGCCCTCGAAGGTGCCCTCGCCAGCGGCCTCGATGAAGGAGACCAGGCGGCCGTTTTCGAGCATCTCAACGTAGGTGGTCATCTCATCGCGCAGGGGCCAGGTGGTGAAGGAGCGGTCGGCGTGCACCACGACGACCTCGCGCTTGGAGCCGGTTGCTGCCAGTTCGGACAGGAAGGCAATCATGGGGGTGACGCCGATACCGGCTGAGAAGAGGTAAAGGGGCTGGGACTCGTCGTCGCCGAACCCACCCAGGGTGACGTCACCGTAGGGGTTGGAGACCTCAACGATAGCGCCGACCTGCAGCTCGTGCAGAATGGGGGTCATTTCGCCGGCGGTATCGAGCTTGATGGCGACGCGACGCTGGTTCTTCTCGGCGGGCAGCAGGGTGAACTGGCGGGCCTGGCGCAGGCCGTCCTTAGCCTTGGTAACGATCGAAACGTACTGGCCGGCAACGGCGTCGGTCATAGCAACGGCGTTGGCGGGCTCGAAGGTAAGGTCGAGCACGTTCTCGCCGGTTTCCTTGCGCTCTACCAGGCGGAAGGGGGCGAACATGACGTCGTTGGCCTGGGAGGCGTAGAGGCCCTTTTCGAGTTTAATGAGGGCGTCGGCCATGAGCCAGTAGACCTCGGTCCAGGCTTCTGCGATTTCGGGGGTCAGAATATCGCCCAGGTTAGCGGCGATAGCCTCGAAGAGGTACTTGTAGACGGTGGGGTATTCTTCTTCGCGCAGGCCCAGCGAGGCGTGCTTGTGGGCGACGCGGGAGAGTACCTCGTCGGGGTACTTATCGGGGTTGGCCAGGATGTAGGAGGCAAAGACCGCGATGGAGCCGGCCAGGGCCTTGGGCTGGGTGCCTTCGAGCTGGGATGAGCGGGAGAACATGCCGTCGAGCAGGTCGGGGCGGGCGGCGAACATGCGCTGGTAGAAGTCGGGGGTGATGTCGTTAATCCGCTCGGCGATGACGGGGAGGGTTGCCTCGATGACGGGGCGGGACTTAGCAGAGAGCATGGCTCCTCCTTGGTGACAGAGTGTTGTTAAACCAACATCAATCTAGCATACAGAATACTAGTTTTGGGAGAAAAAGAACCGCCTCCGTGCTCGAAGTACGGAAGCGGCGATGAAACGGCTTATGAGGCAAAGGACGCCTGGGGCAACTTTTTCGTCTGGGCCAGGGGGCCAAGACCCAGTTCCAGGAAAACCGGCCCCATCTGCTTCTCGTTGGGCAGTTCAGAAATAACAACGGGATCAAGCACTTTGAAAAATTCTTCGCGGGCGTTAGCCAGAATTTTTTTCAGGGAACAGGCATGACGCATGGGGCAGTCATTAGCCCCGCCTTCACACTCCACCATGGGGATATCCCCTTCCGAGGCACGGAGCACCTGCCCCACGGTGGCTCGGGCGCCAGCTTCTGACAGGCGAACACCACCGGTACGCCCGCGGGTGGATTCCACCAGCCCCAGGTTGGCCAAAAAGGCCACCGACTTAGCTACATGGTTGTAGGGAGTGCCGACCCCCTCTGCAATTTTCTGGGTAGAGATCTGCTCCCCCTCTAGGCCCGAAAGCAGCATTAGGACGCGCAGTGACACGTCAGAAAATGCGGTAAGACGCACGGGCCAACTCCTTAATTCATCGGCGGGCAGATAAAGCTTTCTTTCACGGTACCGCTAAAAAGGTTCACGATTCAACCTTCGGTCTCATCACTGCTGTCACACCATTACTCCAGCGTCAGCAGATACCGGTTGCAAGTGCACTTAGGTGCAAGGAGCTTCACACGGCACACCTGTCCAGTCACTTGTAGCAGTTCGAGCCCCTGTGAGAGTAGTATTGATACTGTAAACACTCGCGGGCACGCACCCAGTCATCACACACCAGCTGAAGACAAGGGCTAGGCTGACCGCACCCACCGTCTCTTCACCTGCCGCTCCCCCGTAGCGGGCCTGTGCAGAACTAGACATAAGGAATTATCTTGTCACAGCTTGATACCTCCATCCAGGAACTCCTGTCCATTGAAGGCGCAACCGGTGCAGCTCTCGTTGATATCTCCTCCGGTATGGCTCTTGCCTCCGGCGGTTCACCCGGTTTCGACCTGACTGTTGCTGCCGCTGGTAACTCCAACGTAGTACGTGCCAAGCTCAAGACCATGAACGACCTGGGTCTGAACGGCAACATCGAAGACATCATGATTACCCTGTCTTCCCAGTACCACCTGATTAACGTGCTGAACGCTTCAGAGACCTCAGGCCTCTTCGTCTACCTGGTGCTCGACCGTAACACCGCTAACCTGGCTCTGGCTCGTCACAAGCTGAACGCCATCTCAGGCCGCATCTCCCTGTAAGTCGCAGGTAGAGGCAGTCTCTCAAGCCTGATAGCTCAAGAACCCCGGCAGATTACCTTGCCGGGGTTCTTTGTAGCGTTAGGACGCCGGTGGGCGGCTAGACCAGGTCTTCGCCCAGGGCCTCGCCCATGAGGGTGTCTTCGGTCGCGGCCTTGTTCTGCTGGATTGAGACAAGTTCGCCGGAGCGCATCACAGCGATGCGGTTGCAGAGGCCGATGAGCTCAGACATGTCTGACCCAATCAGGATAATAGAGGTACCCTTTTCGGTGAGTTCGGTCAGCATCTTGTAAATCTCGCTCTTAGCGCTCACGTCGATGCCGCGGGTGGGGTGGTTGAGAATCAGAATCTCGCAGTCGGTGGTCATCCAGCGGGCCAGGGCGACCTTCTGCTGGTCACCACCCGAGAGCTTACCGACTTCACCCTGAATATTGGTGGTCTTGATGCGCAGCTTCTGAATCTGCTCAGCTACCTCACGTAGGGCAGATACCTCGTGCAAGAAGCCTTCGGGGCTTTCCTTGAGGCCGGCGTTTTCCATCAGGGTCTTAGCGATGGAGCGTTCGTTGGCCAGGCCCAGCTCATCGTCATTATCTGACAGATAGCCAATACCGTGGGCAACCGATTCCTCGGGGGAGCCGATAGTGGCGTCCTCGCCGTTAATCTTGAGGGTGCCAAACTTGGCGGTCTCGTCCACGCCCACCAGAGCCGCTGCGACCTCGTTGATACCTGAGCGTCGCAGGCCGGTCAGACCAAAAATCTCACCGCGGTCTACGGAGAAGCTGACGTTGTTGAGAGAGCCCTTGGCGCTCGTCAGGTTCTCGATCACCAGCTTGGCGTCCTCGCCCGCGAACTCGTCAGGGCGTCCACCCATCTCGATTTCACGGTTGAACATCTTAAAGGCAATTTCTTCGGCAGTCATCGTACCGGGGTTAATCTCGGTATTGATGGTACCCTCAGAAAGGATGACAGCGCGGTTTGCCAGGGACCGGATCTCGTCGATGTGGTGGGTTATGTAAATAACCGCGCGACCTTCGGCGGCCAGCTTACGGGTCACCTCGTGGAGCTGGTAAATTTCGTAGTCGTTGAAGGTTGCAGCGACTTCGTCCATGAGCACCAGACGGGTGTTCTCGGCTTCCATACGCACAACTTCGACCAAGGCCTGCTCAGCACGGACCAAATCGCCCATCTTAGCGCGGGGGTCTACTGCCAGGCCAATTTCTGAAATGAGTTCCTGGGCACGGGCAACCTGAGCTTCTTCCTCTTCACCAGCGTGCTCGGTGGAGCGGAAAATCGCCTGAGCGACGGTAAGTTCGGGATCCACCTTGAATTTCTGGCGGATTGAACCAACACCGGCTTCAAGAGCTTCTTCGGGGGTGTGGGGGGCGTACTTTTCACCGTCTAGAGTGATCGTGCCACCACCGGGGCGATCCCAGCCACCCAGAATTGACAGGAAGGTTGACTTTCCTGCACCGTTTTCGCCGAGAAGACCTACGATCTCACCGGCAGCTACCTCTAAATTCACGCCTTTAAGTGCGCGAAGGTGCTCGTGGTTCTTGGTGAGGTTCTTGACACTCAGCAGATTTCCCACTCTGTTCTTTCCTTCCAACATGCGAGTGATATACCCATGACGCCGTGCACGAAGCTCTGTGGTAGGTCGGTGGCTAGCCGATGAGCTTGTGGGGGAAGCACAGCAAGAGTACACAGTATTCAGCCATTCTTAAGCATTCTACAGAATATTAAGTCGGCTTTACGTCCACTCTTTGGGGTCGTCCTACTACGCCCATGAGGTTAAGGAGGTGACCTGTATAAAAAGTTTTTATACAGGTCACCTCCTTAACCGTGTCGCCATTTTACTTTCGGTTGCAAGGACGCCCGCCGCAGCCTGCGGGGGCACGCGCCCTAGTTCAGTTCAGCGGCTAGGGCATCGCGCTGGGCGTGAATTTCAGCGGGTACCTTGTCGCCGAGGAAGGCCAGCCATTCGTCGATTCCGGGCAGTTCCTGGGCCCACTCGTCCTTGTCGACAGCCAGGGCAGCGGTGAGTTCGGTATCGCTGATATCGAGGCCGGTGAGGTCGAGGTCGCTCTTGCCGGGCACCACGCCGAGGAAGGTTTCTTGGCCGCCAGCCTTGCCATCCAGTCGGTCGAAGATCCACTTGACCACGCGGGAGTTCTCGCCAAAGCCGGGCCAGGCGAAGCCACCGTCGGGGGTGCGGCGGAACCAGTTGACGTAGTAAATCTTGGGCATGTTCTCTTCGCCGTGCTTCTTGCCCAGGTCAATCCAGTGCTGGATGTAGTCACCGGCGTTGTAGCCGATGAAGGGCAGCATAGCCATGGGGTCGCGGCGGACCACACCCACAGCACCCTTGGCGGCAGCGGTGGTCTCGGATGAGAGGGTTACGCCACGGAAGACACCCTGCTCCCAGCTGGAAGCCTCAGCCACCAGGGGCACGGTGGTCTTGCGGCGGCCACCGAAGATGATGGCGGAGAGGGGCACACCGTCCGGTGCGTAGTACTCTTCAGCCAGCATGTCTGCCTGGGAAATAGGGGTGCAGAAACGCGAGTTGGGGTGGGCAGCAGGACGGCCAGATTCAGGCGTCCAGTCATTACCCTGCCAGTCAATCAGGTGCTCGGGCACCTCGTCGGTCTTACCCTCCCACCAGACAGAGTTATCGTCGGTGAGGGCCACGTTGGTGAAGATGGTGTTGCCCTTGGCAATGGCGCGCATGGCGTTGGGGTTGGTGGACCAGCCGGTACCCGGGGCTACGCCGAAGAGGCCTGCCTCGGGGTTGACGACGAAGGGCTTGCCGTCACGGAATTCGATCCAGGCAATGTCGTCGCCAACCATTTCGGCCTTCCAGCCGTCAATGGTGGGGTCCATCATGGCAAAGTTGGTCTTGCCACACGCTGAAGGGAAGGCTGCCGAGATGTACTTGCTCTCACCTTCGGGGTTGGTCATCTTAAGCACCAGCATGTGCTCGGCCATCCAGCCTTCGTCATGACCGATGGCTGAAGCAATACGCAGGGCGTAGCACTTCTTACCCAGCAGAGCGTTACCACCGTAGCCGGAACCGAAGGACCAGATTTCACGATCCTCGGGAAACTGCACAATGTACTTTTCGGGGTTGCAGGGCCAGGGGACGTCCGCCTGCCCATCGGCGAGAGGCGCACCGACAGAATGCAGGGCCTTGACGAAGAAGGCCTCGGTTTCGGTCATCTTCTTCAGCACATCAGAACCGATGGTTGCCATGATGCGCATAGACGTGACGACGTAAGCAGAGTCGGTGATTTCAACACCGAACTTGGGGTTGGTGGCGTCCAGTGAGCCCATGACGAAAGGAATGACGTACATGGTGCGGCCCCGCATCGAACCTGTGAAGAGCTCGGTCAGAGTGCCCTTCATTTCGGCAGGGTCACGCCAGTTGTTGGTAGGGCCAGCGCCCTCTTCGGTCGCTGAACAAATAAAGGTACGCTCTTCCACACGAGCTACATCGTCGGGGTCAGAGAAGGCAACGTAAGAGTTTGGAAACTCATGGTCACTGAGCTTACGGAAGGTACCGGCCTCAACCAGTTCGCCGGCCAGACGGTCGTATTCTTCCTGCGAACCATCGGCCCAGTAGATACGCTCAGGCTGAGTCATCTGGGCAATATCAGCAACCCACTGCAGCAGTTCTGCGTGAGTGGTGGGTGCCTGTGCGGTTACGTTGTCGATTGAAATGTCAGTCATCTGACGCTTCCCCTTATAAATCGTTGACCTGAAACACTCCACTGTGCCTCAGGTAAGTATGCGCCGCTCCCCTAACTACCTGCCTACAGGCCGATAGAAACAGAAAAACGCGCCACCCATATCAATGAATAAACGCGTCGTGCGGTGCACTTTCACTTCATCGTGTGTTTCCAGGGTACATAGCTCAACCCGGTTTGTCCTCATTGGTATGTAAATATTTCGTTACAGACCCATAAGAATGTGGCCTGACCAACACCCAGGGCGCCCTAGTAAGTTTTTTCAACTTTCTTCACCCCCTATTTTTCCGCGTGTTTACGCGGTTTTCACCCCCATCTTTAGCTTTTTTGAGAGCAGGGTCACCCATTTTCGATTTGCACACCGGAGCAAACCTGCGTAATGTATTACCTGTTGCCGCGACGGGCTGACACAGCCGGTCAACGCATGATGCGCCTGTAGCTCAACGGATAGAGCATCTGACTACGGATCAGAAGGTTGGGGGTTCGAATCCCTTCGGGCGCACCACATATCAAACCGGTCTCCTTTGGGAGGCCGGTTTTTTGTTATCTGCACCCGCCCATCGCTCAGCCTAACATCCTGTCACGGAGCTAGCGGCAGGCGTCCGCTCATCGTAGTTTTAACCACAAAAAGCGGGGTTAGATGGCCCGCCACCCATAAAATAGGGACAGAACCAAGACCAGCAGCCTCAGAGCTGCCCCCCCCCCCCAGCACAGGAGAACACATGAGCGTAAACATCACGGTCACCGACGAGAACGGCACCACCAAGGACGTCACCTGGGAACCCCACCAGACTATGCTTGAGGCCGTCCTTGCCGCGGGCTTCCCGGTACTGGCTACCTGCGGTGGCAACGCCTCTTGCGCCACCTGCCATGCCTTCATCGACCCCGAGCACATCGAGGCAACCCTGCCCCGCGAAGAAGCAGAAGAAGACCTGCTCGACATGATTGACGATATCGCCAACGAATGCTCCCGCCTGAGCTGCCAGACCGAATACACCGAGGGAATGGACGGGGCACACGTCACCCTGCAGCCCGGAATGTAGGCTGCATGAAGATACGCACCCCCCTTCTCCCCCTCGCAGCTCTAGGTCTGCTAACCGTTCTCACGGCGTGTGGTAGTGCCACCACCGGCACTACCACTGCTGAGAGCACCCCCAGCAGCTCATCTGTAGCGGCGGCATCGGCCCCGGCGTCCCCCACCGGCAGCCCAGCACCCACCAGCGCTTCTCCTTCTCCATCGGTCACAACACCTCAGCCAACCGTGCAAGAGGTTGAACCGACCCCAAGCGTCTCTGCAACCCCTGAACCGGTGCCTACCGGCACTGTCGTTACCGTAGAGCCAACCGCCAGCGCGCCTGCTCCGGCGGTCACAGGTAGACAGCTCGCTAGCTCGGCTGCCGGTGTAGCGGTCTGCGACTACGACCAGCTTTACATCGAAGCAGCTGTTGCTGAAGGTGGTGGTGCAGCTGGCTCTCGTTATATCACTCTGACATTCAACAACACCGGCAGCACCAACTGCACCATGAGCGGCTACCCCGCTGTGCACTATGTCAATGCTGCTGGTCAGCAGGTAGGTGCAGCAGCTGCGAACGCTACCGAGTGGTCGTCCTCGGGTGGCGTGATTGCCCCGGGTAGCTCCCTGACAGCTACCCTGCGCGAAACCCGCGCCCAGCTCTACGGGGACACCTGCCAGAGCGTTTCCGCGGCCGGTTACTCGATTCAAGCTCCCGGTTCCTCCCAGGCCCTGGTGCTGAACTTTGCAGCAGAGGCCTGCTCTAACCCTGCCGTCGCCCAGCTGTCGGTGGGCGCTGTGGGGGCCACCCCCTAAAACAGTGCGCCCAGCGTCCTCACGCTGAACCCCGGGCGTATCGATTAGTCTCGCTAGGCTGGCCGATACGCCCGGCTCATTTTTTAAGGGGATAATGGGGGCTATGGCAGAACCCGTTACCTCCCGTGCCCTGAGCTTTTTCTCGGCCCCCACCCGCCGCTGGTTTGAGGGGGCTTTTTCTGCGCCCACGGCTGCCCAGGCGGGTGCTTGGGAGGCGATTTCGGCTGGTCACCATGCCCTGATTGTGGCACCGACCGGGTCGGGTAAAACCCTCTCGGCCTTTCTGTGGGCGCTTGACCGCCTTCACTTTGAGAATCACGAGGGCGGGGGCACCCGCGTCCTCTATATTTCCCCCCTCAAGGCCCTGGGTGTGGACGTTGAGCGCAACCTGCGCGCGCCCCTGATCGGTATTGCCCAGACCGCCCGGCAGCTGGGGGTAGAGCCGCCGCAGGTGCGGGTGGGTGTGCGCAGCGGTGATACCCCGGCTAAGGAGCGCCGCCAGCTGATTTCTAATCCACCGGATATTCTGATTACCACCCCTGAATCCCTCTTTTTGATGCTGACCTCTAAGGCCCGCTCAACCCTGACCAAGGTGCACACGGTCATTATCGATGAAGTGCACGCGGTTGCCGGTACCAAGCGTGGCGCTCACCTGGCAGTAACTCTTGAGCGTCTGGACCAGCTTCTTGAGACCCCGGCCCAGCGCGTGGGGCTGTCGGCGACCGTGGAGCCGGTTGAGACCGTCGCCCGCTTTTTGGGTGGCAGTGTGCCGGTGCAGATTGTGCGGCCGCCCTCGGCCAAGGAGTGGGAGCTGACCCTTTCGGTACCGGTGCCCGATATGACGGCCCTGGGCGGCCCCAACGCCTACGGCGAGGGGGATAACTCCTTCAAGCAGGGCAGTAGCCCCCGGCCAGCCCCAGCACCCGCCGGGTCGGGCGCCTACCTGGATAAGCTCACCGAGCGTACCCGCTCCCAGATTCGCTCCCTGGACGCCACCGAGTTCGAGGACCGCGCTTTCGACGACAGGGCCGTGCAGGCCGATACCCTGGCGGACGCTGGCACCCGGCCGGAAGTCTCTGTGCGGCTGGCGGAGTCCCTGCCTCAGGGGGTAACCGTGGCCGAGGCCCTGGGTATCCGCCCGGTGGCGGGCCCTGCCCTGGGCTCCCAGCCAGACGAGCCTTCCTCTGACTACTTTGACCAGCCCCTGCCTGCGCGCACACCCGGTAGTCGGGTGGGCGGTGAGCAGTCAGGCGCTGCGCAAGCAAGCACTGCGCAGGCAAGCACTGCGCAGGCAAGTGCCGAGCAGGCCCTGTGGGACGCTGTGGGCGTTTTCCCCGGTGAGGAAACAGAGTCCGCTCCCCAGGCACAGACCCGAACCCAGCCTGCCCTCACCATCGAGGAGGTGCAGGTGGCGGCGTCCACCCCGGGCTCCGGCGCCGGGGGCGAAACCCCGAACCTTAACGGCTACCAGGCCTCCATTTGGCCGCACGTGGAAGAGCGTATTGTGGACCTGGTGGAGGCTAACCGCTCCACCATTGTCTTTGCTAACTCGCGCGGGCTGGCTGAGAAGTTAACGGCCCGCCTCAACGAGATTTATCTGGGCCGTCTAGAGGCTCGCGGGGAGCTGGGTGAGGTGACCGCGAGCGCCTCCACCGGTGCCCGCACCTACGCTTCCGCCGGCGGGGAGCCGAAGGCCCTGGCCGATGTGCTGGCTGAGGCTCTAGCCAAGGACGCCCCCGCCCGGCTGGAAGCTGACGATGAACGGCTGCCGGGGGCGGGTGCGTCCTCACCCCTTTCCACCCAGCCCCCTGCCCAGGTGATGGGGGGCTCGGCGACGGCTGCCGGGGCGCCACCGGTGCTGGCGCGGGCCCACCACGGGTCGGTGTCCAAGGATCAGCGCACCCTGATTGAGGAGGCCCTGAAGTCGGGGCAGCTGCGGTGTGTGGTGGCAACCAGCTCCCTGGAACTGGGTATTGATATGGGTCATGTGGATCTGGTGATTCAGGTGGAGGCCCCGCACTCGGTGGCTTCTGGCCTGCAGCGGGTGGGGCGAGCTGGCCATCAGGTGGGAGAGGTGTCACGCGGCTACCTCTACCCCAAGCACCGGGGCGATCTGCTAAACGCCACAGTGACCGTGCAGCGTATGCTGGCCGGGCAGATTGAGCCCCTGGCTATTCCCGCTAATCCCCTGGATATTTTGGCCCAGCAGACCGTGGCGGCATGCGCCCTGGGGCCCATCAGTGTGGAGGCCTGGTTCGAGGCCCTGCGGGCAACAGCCCCTTTTGCTACCCTGCCCCGGGCGGCCTTTGAGGCGACCCTGGATCTGCTGGCCGGTAAGTACCCCTCGGACGAGTTTGCCGAGTTGCGCCCCCGTATTGTCTGGGACCGGGACGCCGGGACGATTGAGGGCCGCCCCGGGGCCCAGCGTCTGGCGGTAACCTCCGGCGGTACGATTCCTGACCGTGG
Source organism: Rothia sp. 11273D007AR (assembly GCF_053547255.1). NCBI lineage: Bacteria > Bacillati > Actinomycetota > Actinomycetes > Micrococcales > Micrococcaceae > Rothia > Rothia sp. 11273D007AR. The sequence continues at coordinate 34,242 of NZ_JBPPWJ010000010.1, forward strand.
CCTCTTCCCGGTCTTCATTGCAGGGGCTGAGGATTCCAAGGCCCCTAAGCGGGTGGGTGAGCTGGATGAGGAGATGGTCTATGAGTCCCGGGCCGGGGACGTCATTGCCCTGGGTGCCTCGTCCTGGCGGATTGAGGATATCTCCCACGACCGGGTGACGGTGACCCCTGCCCCCGGCATCCCCGGGCGCCTGCCCTTCTGGCACGGGGATTCGCCGGGCCGTCCCGTCGATTTGGGGCGGGCTCTGGGGGCTTTTACCCGGGAGCTGGCCCTTGAGAACAGTAAGGACGCCGGTGCCGCCCATGCCCGCCTGCGCGGCCTTGGCCTGGATCAGTGGGCCGCCGATAACCTGCTGGCCTACGTGGCGGAGCAGGCAGAGGCGACCGGCCAGGTGCCCAGCGAGAAGCACCTGCTGGTCGAGCGATTCCGCGATGAGCTGGGGGATTGGCGTCTGATTCTGCATTCCCCCCTGGGTATGCCCGTGCACTCCCCCTGGGCTCTGGCCGTCGGCGCCCGGGCTGAGGAACGCTACGGGGTCAATGCCTCAGCTATGGCCGCTGACGACGGCATCGTGCTGCGCATCCCCGCCATGGAGGCCGAACCGCCCGGGGCTGACCTCTTCATCTTTGACCCGGCCGAACTCGAAGACATCGTGACCGAGCGGGTGGGTAACTCTGCCCTCTTTGCCTCCCGCTTCCGCGAGAACGCCGCCCGCGCCCTGCTACTGCCCCGCAAGGACCCGGGCCGCCGCACTCCCCTGTGGCAGCAGCGCCAGCGCTCCGCCCAGCTCCTGGATGTGGCCCGCAAGTACCCCACCTTCCCCCTGCTGCTAGAGACCGCCCGCGAGTGCCTGCAGGACGTCTACGACCTACCGGCTCTCACCGCCCTGCACAAGGACCTCGAGGCCAAAAAGGTACGCATCAGCGAGGTGGAAACCGAAACCCCCTCCCCCTTCGCCCGCACCCTGCTCTTTGGCTATGTGGCCCAGTTCCTCTACGACGGGGACTCCCCCTTAGCCGAGCGCCGCGCCGCTGCCCTGGCCCTGGACCCTGCCCTGCTAGCTGAGCTACTCGGCAAGGACGAGCTGCGCGAACTGCTCGATGTTGAGGTCATCCGTTCCACCGAGGCTCGACTCCAGCGCACCGCGACGGGCTACCGCCTGCGCGGGGTGGAGGGAGCCGCCGACCTGCTGCGCCTGCTCGGCCCGCTCACCGCTGCCGAGGCTGCCCAGCGCCTGCGGGTGCTCCTGGACCAGGGCACCGGTGGGGACGCGGGGGCAAACGCGGGGACAGGCTCCGGTGAGGACGCCGGGCAGGACGCCAACGCCCCGGCTGCCGAGGCCGAGGCAGGTCAGCCGGGCGAGCGCGTCCTGACCGAAGCCGAAGCCACCGACCACCTTGAGGCCCTGGTGAAAGCCGGTCGTGCCCTGCGCTTCCGCCTGCACGGGCGGGAACTCTATGCCGCCATTGAGGACGCCGCCCGCCTGCGCGACGCCCTGGGCGTACCTCTGCCGATTGGGGTCCCCCTGGCCTTCCTGGAGCCGGTCGAGGCTCCCCTGGTTGACCTAGTGGCCCGCTACGCCCGCACCCACGCCCCCTTTACCGCTGCCCAGGCTGCTGAGGCCCTCGGGTTGGGTGTCTCGGTGGTCGATACCGCCCTGCGCACCCTGGCAGCAGACCGGCGGGTGATCTCCGGTGAGTTCCTACCCGAAGAGCTCCGCGCCGAGCTGGCCGCAGCCCGTACAGGCTCCACCGACCCCGCCTACCTAGCCGGAACTGAGTGGGTGGACGCCGCCGTCCTGCGCACCCTGCGCTCCCGCTCCCTGGCAGCCCTGCGCGCCGACGTCGAACCCGTTACCCCCGGCACATACGCCCGTTTCCTGCCGCCCTGGCAGCACGTGGGCTCCTGGCAGGTCACCGAAACCACCGCCGCCCCCGGCACCTTCGGGGCACCGGCCCAGTCCATCAGCGTCCGCCGCGACGAAAACGCCATGCTCAGCGGCTACGACGGCCTACTCACCGTGATCGACCAGCTCGCCGGGGTGCGGGTGCCCGCCTCTGCCCTCGAACCTCTGATTCTCAAGGCCCGCATCAGCGACTACACCCCCGCCCTGCTCGACTCAGCCATGAGCGCCGGGGACGTCATCTGGACGGGCGCCGGCCAGCTCGCCGGGGACGACGGCTGGGTCGCTCTACACCTGGGTGAGAGCGCGGCCCTGACCCTGCCCGATGCGGTAGAACGAGCCGAGGCGCTCGCAGCCCTGGGCGCCCTCGAAAACACCATCTACGAGCTGCTAACCGGCGGGCTCTTCTTCAGCCAGATTCAGACCCAGCTCGCCGCCCTGGCTACCTCACTAGGAAATACGTCCCCAAGTGCCCAGGAGATTTCAACCGCCCTCTGGAACCTAGTCTGGGCCGGGCTGGTCACCGGCGATACCTTCGCCCCGGTACGGGCCCTGATCTCGGGCGGGGCTTCGGCCCACAAGGTGGCTGCCCCCGTCCCCCGGGCCCGCTCCGTGGGAATGCGCCGCGGGGCCTCCCGCCTCTCTGCTTCCCGTCTGGGAGTGGGCGTAGGCCGGGCCCCGGCAGTATCTGCCCAGGTCGCCCCTATCGATGGCGGACGCTGGGCCCGCATCGAGGCCGAGCCACTCGATACCACCGTGGCAGCTGCTGCCCGCGCCGAACTGCTCATGGACCGTTACGGGGTCCTCACCCGCGGGGCCGTGGCCGTCGAGGACACCCCCGGCGGGTTCGCCGGGGTCTACCGGGTACTGTCTACCGCCGAAGAAAAGGGCCTGGCCCGCCGCGGCTACTTCATAGAGGGCCTGGGCGCCGCCCAGTTCTCGACCTCCTCCACCGTTGATAGGCTCCGGGCAGCGGACGACGCCACCGCCGCAGAGAACGAGGGGCAGGACGCCGCACCCGGTGCGTCCGCCTACACCCCGGTGCGCCGTGCCCGTCACTCGGTCACCCTGCTCGCTGCCACCGACCCGGCCAACCCCTACGGGGCTGCCCTGCCCTGGCCCACCCCCGTGGCCTGGGACAGTAACCGCACCCCCATCAAGCACAAGCCAGGGCGTAAGGCCGGGGCCGTCGTCATCCTGGTTGACGGGGAGCTGACCCTCTATCTGGAACGCGGTGGCAAGACCCTGCTGCCCTTTACCGACCGAACCGACCGGGTGGAGGCGTCCGCACCCCTGATCGGCCAGCTGGTACGCGCCGGAGTAGCCGGCAAAATCGTCATCGAAACCGCAGGCGGGGTGGACGTGCTCAGCTCCCCTGAGCCGCTACCACCTACCCCCGACCAGCCGGACGCAGCGGTAGAAGGCGGCGAGCACCCCGTCCTCACCCTGCGCCGGGCCCTGCTGGCCGCAGGTTTCTACGCCACCCCGCGCGGCCTGCGCATGCGGAAGGACTATTCCTAAAAACAGCAGAACCTCCCTTGCGTGGGGCAAGGGAGGTTCTGGGTAGCTAGCGGTCTCTCGTCGATTAGGCAGTGAGGTTGTACTCCACGCCCTCGTAGCCAGCGCGGAAGGCGCGGACGCTGCGGGTAAGGTGCACGTAGAAAGCACCGAGAGACATCACAAGCATCATGACCATAACAACCATGAGTGCGGTAAAGAGCAGATTCATTGTTCTGACCTCCATCTAGGGGACAGGCGGCTGGGAGACCGCCTAAGGAGTCAGGGCCTACTCTAGCAACATCGCATGAGCCTGCCCTTTGTATTAAGTTAGTGCTGGGCCATAAACTTCAACGGTGAAGCATGACGTGAAACGACTATACACCCTTTCAGCAGGTGGCACGCAAGTTTTGTGGTAATTCTGGTCTACACTGTGAGCAGAGGGGCGCGCAGGGCGTCATAGATAGGTCATATTAGACAGGTCACATTTTGATAACACGGAGGGGTGCTTAGCAGTGCCTGAAGGCGATACCGTATGGCGGCAAGCCCGCTCGCTCCACCGCGCGCTTGCCGGCAGAACAGCCCACACTACAGACTTCCGTTACCCCCAGGTTGCCGACATCAATCTGGCGGGCCAGCCCATTCACGGGGCCCTCGCTCGGGGGAAGCATATTCTGCTGCGTATCGGTGAGATGACCGTGCACTCTCACCTCAAGATGGACGGCATCTGGCACCTCTACGGGCTGGACGCGAACGGTTCGCGGGAAAAGTGGCGGCGCCCCGCGGATCAGGTGCGGGCTCTGATTCAGGCTAATGCAAGGCTTGATAGCGACGGGCAGGTACTTGCCGGTAGCCACCCGGTAGAGGCCGTGGGCTTTACCCTGGGTCTACTAGAAGTTTTCCCCACCAGCCAGGAAGCTGACCGCCTATCCTACCTGGGCCCCGACTTGCTTGGCCCCGACTGGTCGGTTGAGCAAGCGGTAGCTAATCTAGCTGCCCGACCGGAGCGCCCCCTAGGGGTAGCCCTGCTCGACCAGAAGAACCTAGCCGGTATCGGCACCATCTACCGGGCTGAAACCTGCTTTCTTGCCGGTCTTGACCCGCGCACCCCGGTGGGGGCCGTACCTGACCTCGCTGCCGTGGTCTCGATAGCCCGCCTGCTCTTGGATGCTAACCGCGGGCGTCCGCACCGGGTCACCCGCACCAGCGCCGAGCCGTTCTGGTGCTACGGGCGTGCCCAGCGCCCCTGCTACCGCTGCGGGGAAACCATCGTCAAGGAAGACCTTTCAGAAACCGGAACCGGTGCCGACCGCTACGCAGCGAATCACCTGTACGCCCGCGAGGAAGATACCGATCGCATTAGCTTCCGCTGCCCCGGCTGCCAGGAGCTACTGGGCTAGGTTCCTGGGCAGGCGGGAGTAAACTACTCACCATGAGCACCACCACATTCACCCCCACCTACGCCCCCGATACCGCCCTACAAGAAGCGCTAGCTGCCCGCTTTCTGCGCTACTCGGTGATTTCTAGCCAGTCGGACGCCTCAGCGTCGGTCGTGCCCACCAGCCAGGGGCAGTGGGAGCTGGCCCGCCTGCTCAAGGACGAACTCACGGCAGCCGGTGCCCACAACGTGCACCTGAGCGACACCTGCGTGCTGACCGCCCACATTCCCTCCACCCTGCCCGCGGGCACCGAAGCCCCCGCTATCGGTTTCTGCACCCACCTCGATACGGTCGATGTGAACCTCTCCCCCGATGTACACGCCCGCATCATTGACTACACCGGCGGGGACATCTGCCTCAACCCTGACCTCGATATCTGGCTGCGCGAGGCCGAGCACCCCGAGATCACCCGCTACACGGGCCAGCGCATCATCGTCACCGACGGCACCAGTGTGCTGGGAGCGGACGACAAGGCCGGGGTCGCCTCGGTCATGGAAGCTGCCGTGCGTCTCTTAGCTGCGGACGCGGACGCCGCCGGGCAGGCAGGTGCCCAGGGGCAGGGAAGCGGGTCGGGTGCGTCCGCCCATCCCGATATCTACCTCTCCTTTGTGCCGGATGAAGAAATCGGCCTGCTGGGTGTGCGCACCATGGACCTGGCGCGCTTCCCCGTGGATTATGCCTACACCCTGGACTGCTGCGAACTGGGTGAGCTGGTCGAGGCTACCTTCAATGCCGGGCATGCCCGTCTGCACGTTGAGGGCGTGACCGCCCACCCCATGAACTCCAAGGGCAACCTGGTCAACCCGATTCTGGTGGCCCACGACTTTGTGGCGGCCCTCGACCGCGCCCAGACCCCCGAGCATACTGAGGGGCGTGAGGGTTACCTCTGGGTCAACGGGATAGCGGGCAACCAGGCCACCGCTAGCGTCGATATCAGCATCCGCGACCATGACCGGGCCGGCTACGAAGCCAAAAAGGACTTCCTGCGCGACCTAGCTGAGCGGACGGCAGAAGCCAACCCGCGGGCGTCCGTCACGCTGGATATCTCAGATATCTACAGCAACCTTGAGGACGCCAAAACCAGTGCCAACGCTGTGGCGTCCGAGCGCCTGCGTGCAGCCTTTGCCCGGCTGGGTATCGAGCCCATCAACCTGGCCATGCGCGGGGGTACCGACGGCTCCTACCTCTCCACCCGGGGAATCTACACCCCCAACTTCTTCACGGGAGCGCACAACTTCCACTCCAACTGCGAGTTCCTGCCCCTGCCCGCCTTTGAGGCCAGCTACCGGGTGGTGCGGGAGCTGATGGTGGGTTCCCTTTAGCCACCCTTGACGCACAATACAAAGCAGATAAACTGGTTTTATCTTAAGGATGACAGCAAACAAGGCGGGGCAACCCCGGTAGCCGCTTACTACCAGAGTCGCCCCTTGCTGTAGGACCTATCGAATGAACGGTTCGATAGCTTCCAAAAGCTTTGCTACAGCTCCGATGAGTATTGCAGTAGCGATGATTCTGACTGCAATCTTGTCGGGGCTGTTTTTCTTAGCCTTGCTTTTAGCCACAGCCATTACCTCCTCTCTGGTCTCACACTCGCGGAGATTTTTCTTAAGGATGGATGTACCGCGTGGAGTCCACGAGAGAGGCAGTTCAACTCTATCAAGCAGGCCTTGGGGTCTACCTGCGATAATAGAGCCCATGCGCCGAATCAACCGTCACCTTGCCCCCAAGCCCCTGCCCCAGCGCAACGGGATTGACGCCGTCTCTTTTGTGCTACCCGACGCGGGCAATCCCGAGGACGATACCCTGGGCGCAAGCACGGTGCTGGATTACCTGGTGGCCCGCTTCTACCCCCACGAGCGTTCCCTCTTCACCTCCCGCTTTGAGCGCGATGAGGTGAAGGATGCTGATGGTCAGGCGGTTGCCCCCGATGCGCCTTTGACGGGGCAAAAGATCTGGTACTACCGGGAACTGGGGGTTGAAAAGCCCGTGCCCTTTGACATGCCGGTGCTCTACGAGGACGATTGGGTTTTGGCCATTGATAAGCCCCATTTCCTGCCCACCACCCCCAACGGCTCCTTTGTCGCGCATACTGCCCTGACCCAGCTGCGGGTGCGGGAGAACAACCCCGATCTGATTCCCATTCACCGCCTGGACAGGGCAACCGCCGGGGTCGTTCTCTTTGCCAAGACACCCGAGGCCCGCGCTCCCTTTCAAACCATGTTCCAGCGGCGCGAACCCACCAAGACCTATGAGGCCGTCGCGGCCCCTATCGCCGGGCTGGGGGTGGGTGAGAGCCTGACGGTGCGCTCGCGCATTGATAACCAGCACGGGGCTATGCAGGTAGCCCATACCGGTGTTGAGCTCCTGCCCGGTGACACCGGCCCCCTGCCGGTGGAGACCAAAGCTGAGCGGCGCGAGCGCCGCCGCTCCGGGGCGTCCTTTGAGGGGCTGAATGCCCAGTCGCGTATTACCTGCCTGAAGGTATTTGAGGTGGCAGGCGGCGTCCTGCCCGCTGTATCTGAAGCCAACCCGGCCCTGCCCCTGCCGCCTGCGGGAACACCCCTGGCCCACTATCTTTTGGAGCCGCATACCGGCAAGACCCACCAGCTGCGGGTGCACCTAGCGGCGGCAGGGGCGCCGATTGTGGGGGACGTGATCTACCCGGTCGTCCTGCCCATCGCCGAGGACGAGCCCGCCCTACCCCTCCAGCTGCTGGCCAGGTCACTGACCTTCCCCCACCCCTTCACCGGGCAAACCGTGACGGTGCAGAGCGGGCGGAGGCTAGGCCTCGTCGAGCAGGTTCCTGCTACGGGCGAAGTCAGACCATTGCTCTGAGGCAGGTAGTGCTATGAGGTCACGACTGCTCATTACCACGAGGGTGGCGCAGAAGCAGGTGATCGTAAAGAAAATCGCAGTAGCGGAAGGGCCAGCTAGGCCCAGGCCCCATCCGGCAAGCGCCGGGGCTAGAGAAGCAAGGCCGACAGCCACGAAACCAATGAGGGACTGAACCCGCCCCAAGATGTCGTTGGGAGTAATGAGGGTTAAAAAGCCCAAAAGGCCGGCATTGAGGGTTGGTATGACGAGGACGGCGAGAGCTAACGTGAAAGCTACCCAGCCGATTCCGGGGAGCCAGGGAAGCAGTCCCAGACAGATGGTAAACATTAGGAAACCGGTGATCAGGACGCGCCCGGTGGGGAGTTTCTGAACAAGATAGCCTGCACAAAGGGCTCCGACCATCATGGAGGCTGAGACCGTAGCCATCAAAGTACCTAGAGCGACGGGGCTTGTTCCGGTTTGGGTGTAGCTGAGGGTGAGGGTCATGAGGGTCCCGCTAATGCTGAAGTTCAGCAGGCAAATAGCGCAGGCCAAAACGACAAGTAAGCGACGTTGAAGTAGCCAGGCACCCCCTTCTAGGAAATCATTAAGGGCGCTACGGGCGGAGAATCGAGAAGGCTTAGCACCCTGCGGTGCGTAGCTACCTGTCATAGCCCAGGTGGTAGCTAGAGAGATGATCTGACCTAGAAGCTGAGCCAAGGGCGGGTAGACGAGACCGATGGCCAAGAGAGCGCCGCCGGCGGGACCACCGCCTAGACCGACAGCGGCATCCCTCCCCTGATTAATAGCGATTGCCCGAGGAAGGTCTGCTTCGGGCACCACCTCTTTAATCATGGCGTTAGAGGCTTCTGCCAACAGAGATGAGCGGAGCCGATCTCCCAGAGCCAAGGCGCTGAGGGTGCCAACGGTGGCGGTGCCGGTCAACAGGAGGGCAAGGAAAATAATCTGAGCCAAGATACCTAGGAAACAGGAAAGAAGTCTAAGCCTACGCCGGTCGTGTCGGTCTGCAAGGACACCGCCGGGCAGGGTTCCCATAATCTGCCCCAGCCCCTGGAAAAGAGCGACTGTTCCGGCTGTCGTTGGTGAGCCGGTAACCGCCAGGGTAATCAGAGGGAAAGCGAAGGTGCCTATGCTGGTGCCCAGGTCAAGGAAGAGGTCACCGCTGAACCAGAGGCGGTACTCGCGGTTGCGCCAGAGGGATGAAGTATGCGATGTCATAGCCACACCCTAACTTAAGCAAGAATTATTGCGCAATATATATTGCGCAATAATTTTTGAGGAAACACCCAATATTTCCTAGACTGACTCCATGACAACACCGGAGCAACCCCCCAAACCCACCACCGTCCGAACTCAAATGCGGACCTTGGCCCACCCCGTCCGCGTCCGCATCGTCACCACCCTAGCTAGGCTTACCTACGCCCGCGCCACAGACCTAGCCCGGGAATTAGGCCTGCCCCCTAACGCCCTCAGCTACCACCTGAGAGCCCTTGCCAAAGGTGGCATTATCACCGAAGCCCCCGAGCAAGCCCGCGACAAGCGCGACAGGGTGTGGCAGCTCACCACCCGCGAAGGCTTCACTCTCGACGCCCAAACAGCAACTACTGAGGACGCAGCCCTCTCCCTGGGACTCATCAATGCCCAGCTTGACCACGCCAAAAGCACCTGGCAGCTGGCACTCAATTCCGCCAGCACAGACCAACCTCTACTGGTACCTGCCAAAGGTTCAGCCCTACTCGTCTCCCAGCTACACCTCACCCCTGAGCAGGCCGAAGAACTCAGACAAAAAATCTCTCACCTCATCGACAGCTACGAGACCCAAGGGAAACAAACCGCCAACACTCAGAGCTACGACTTCTTACTCTCCCTGGCCTCAACCAGCGCTCCCCCACCAGCCTGGGAACAATGAGCTGCCGAATGTGACGCCTTTTCCCGAATGTCGGAAGTAAGCCCACCCGCTCGGGAATACAAGGCACATTCGGCCCGGGACTTTGAAGCTACTCGGCTACAGGTACAGGGGCACCCTTTTCTACTGACTCAGCACTCCTGGCCGGTAGCAGCTGCAGACCGCGCACCACCAGGTAGATAGCCGCCAGTAGCCAAAGGCCAGCGAGCACCCAGGCCACCTGGTATATCGTCACAAAGGCCAAAACCGCCGAGGTCGCCACCAGGCCAATCGGCCCGGCCACCTGGCTAATAGCCATAAAGATTGAGAATGACCGGCCGCGAATCTGCTCGGGTACACCCTCGATCACCAGCAGGGTCTGCAGGGGGTTCATAATACCCCCGCCCAAGCCGGAAATCCCCAAGCCCACGATGGCCAGCCAGGAAGTTTCGAGCAAGGCCATGCCAAAGAAGGCCAGGGTATAGAAGACCATACCCACCACCCAGGCCCGGCGGGGGAAAGGCACAATCTTACCCGCCACCATACTGGTCACCATCATGCCCACGGCAAAGGCAGACATGGATGCCCCGTACAGCCCCGGCTGGTCAATCCCCTGGAAGTGGGCGGGCAGAAGCACCATCAGATAGGGCATCACCAGGGCCATCGATAGCAAAGAATCCAGAGCCAGCAGACGAATCACCGGGTAGCCCAGGGCTTTCTTCCAGCCCGCAAGCCCCTTGAGGGGGTCTTCGGTAGGGGCTTCAGGGGAGGACGCTGGCACCTGCCCGTCCGCACCCGGTTGGGCGGGGGCGTCCTGCCCCTCAGTAAGGACGCCTGCCCCCGCCTTCTGCAGGCGCAAGCAGGCGGTCAGGGCAGCAGCAAGCAGGGAGCAACCGGCCGTAATCCACAGGACCTGCTCAATGGGCAGGGCCGTCATCAGCACACCGGCTACAGCCGGGCCCACCAGGAAGCTGACCCCGCTCAAAGCCTGGTTCCAGCCAGAAATCTGGGCAACCTTCTTACGCGAGGTCGCAGCCACATCACCCATCAGGGCAGCGCGGGCACTCATACCCGGGATATCACCCACCGCACCCAAAATACCGATGATGATGAACCAGCTCAGCGTCAGCCCAAAGACCATATCAACCGCAATCACGGCCACCACCGACAGGCCCGAAATAATATCCGAAATCACCGACACCGGTTTCCGGCCCAGACTATCGACCAGATTGCCCCCAAAATAAGCAAAAACCAGTGAAGGCACTGCAATCGCAGCCGCCACGATACCCGCAGCAGCCGGGTTGCCGGTGCGCTCCAGCACCAGCCAAGGCCAGACGATACCGGCAATAGAATTGCCCAGCATCGACAGGGCAGCAGACGATAAATAAACCCAGACGGCAGAAACCCGCCCAGCAGAAGAAGAGGTGTGCATTCACCATACTTTAGCAGAAGCGCCCTGCCACCGAATGTGACGCCTTTTCCCGAATGTCGGGAGTAAGCCCACCCGCTCGGGAATAAGAGGTACATTCGGCGCAGACGCACTAACCCGCCCAGCCGGTAGACTAAAAACCGGCCCAGGCCACCGCCCACCGACGCGCCAAAGAAAGAAACGCCATGCACCCCAAGCACCTGCAGCACTCACCCGACCAGCTCGCAGCGCTCACCGCCGAGCACCGCCACACCCTGGGGCAGCGGGCAGGCACAGCAGCCCACTCCGTCACGCGGCTCTTCGGGCACCGGGTCGCAGGCCTCCCCGGTACCCTGCTAGGGCGCACCCTCCACCCCGACACCCGCCGCCGCAGCCAGCGGCGCGGCGAATGGCACTACTGGTGGCAGGCCCACCTACTCGACAACCTCGTCGATGCAGGCTTCCGCCAGCTCACCGCACCCGACGGGCAGAGCCAGGCACAAGCGTCCCTGCGCCAGGCCCGCGCGGTACTGCGCGGCATCCAGATGCGCAACCTCGGCTCCTACCCCAACTCCTTCTACGACGACATGGCCTGGCTGACCCTGGCCTGCGAGCGCCTCAACCGGCTGGCGCTCGCCGTGGAGGGTAACGGGGATTCTGCGGCCCAGGACGCCGCCACCCGGCTGTACCGGGAGCTGGCAGCTGCCTGCACCCCTGAGGTGGGTGGGGGTGCCTTCTGGTCGAAGGACCACGATTTTAAGAACACCCCGGCGACTGCCCCCATTGCCCTGGCTTTCGCACGGGCCCACCGGTATGACGAGGCAGCAGCCCTGCTGAACTGGCTGCACGCCAACCTCTTTGATGCCGAGCGCGGCCTCTATCTGGACGGGGTCAAGGTGGCCGGGCGTGGGGCTCGCGCCGAGATTTCTTCGGTGGAGAGCGGTCTTTATACCTATAACCAGGGGCCGGTTCTCGCGGCCTACCTGGCGGTGCTTGATGCCGGTAAGTCTGAGCTGCTGACTGTTGATCCGGCTGAGCATATTGCCGAGGTTTTGGCCGGTATTGACCGGGAGTTTGGCCGGGATTTTGAGGTGTCAGAGGCAGAAACCCTGCGGGTTCTAGCCACCCAGGGCGGTGGGGACGGCGGGCTCTTCACCGGTATTCTGGCGCGCTACCTGGCAGAAGTTGCCACTCACGATGCCCTGCCGCAGGGCGTACGGGAGCAGGCGCGGGATTTCATCCTTGCAACCGCCGAGCTCTTATGGGACGGACGCCGCGAGTTCGACCCTGACCTGCCCATGAACGAGCTCGGCATTGACCCGACCGAGATCCGCGGTGAGGCTGTCACGCTCTTTTCGCCCGATGTTACCCGGCATATTTCTGAGGTGCTCAAGCCTGCCCAGCCGGTTGATCTTTCGACCCAGCTTCAAGCCTGGATGGTGTTAGAAGCGGCGGCGCGGGTTTTCTAGGGCGGGCGCGGCCGCCTTATTCGCGCGGTAGACGGCCCAAAGTCCCAGCACACCCAGAAGCATCAGCAGTAAGCCCACGGTATAGCTCGAAGCGACCTCAGACACCGGGAAACTGAACCCTGATGGATACCAGAACATGCCGGTGACGAGGGGCTCTGCTACAGCCCCCGCGGGAACCAGATAGCGCAGGAGCTTCCCTGTGCGGTCGTCCTGCGCGGACCTAGCGCCCAACCAGCCCAGGGGCCCCGATATGATGACGGCAGCAATAAACCAGTGGTAGTTCTCAATCCAGATGCTGGCTTCCATGATGCCCAGCAGGTTCCCCAGGGCGTAGTGCCCGGCTAGGGCACCTAAGGACGCTGCCACCGCGGCTGCTACAGGCACCCAGAGCGGGGCGGGGCGCGCCTTACTACCAGACCACAGCCAGCCCGCGTAGAACCCCAGGGCTGCCCATAGGGTGCCCGAGTTGAGGAGCTTACTCACCACTTTACGCACATAGGTGATGGCCTCAGCTTGACCCGAGAGCTGGGCTTCTGTGGTGATATTGCTCAGCAGCGATGCAACCGCTATGCAGAGGACCAGAGCGACGCAGGTGAGCAAGGGTCGGGCTTTGAAACGCGCAAGAACCATACCCCTAATCTACTTGGTTCCGTCTGCCCGTGGAGGTGTTTCGGCCAGGTGCTCGGCCAGGGCGTCGAGTTCGGCTTTGAGGGCCAGGACGTCCAGGCCCTCGACCGCGCAGGCGGCGTAGATGGCCCCGGGGACGGACGCCGCACGTCCTCTCATCTCTTGCCCGGCAGGGGTGAGGCTGAGCAGGGTGCGGCGCTCATCGCGGGCGTCACGGGTCTTAGTCAGCAGGCCGTGGTCAATCAGGCGTTTGATGAGCGGAGTCAGGGTGCCACTATCGAGGTCGAGGCGGGCAGCCAGCTCTTTCATACCGAGGCCGTCGGGGTTCTCCCACATGACCAGCATGACCAGGTACTGGGGGTAGGTGAGCCCCAACTCCCCCAGGTGCTGCTGGTAGGCGCGGGTGACGGCCCGGCTGGAGCGGTAGAGGGAGAAGCAGAGCTGGTTATCGAGGGCGAGGCTGCTGTCTTGGTTCATTCCACCCAGTATAGGTTGTGGGCAAATTATCAGCCAACAATTTACTTGCACACAATTAGATTGTGTACAATCTAATTAAAACCTCATGAAAGGAAACCCCATGGAACCCCTCTACACCACCGAAGCCCTAGCAACCGGCGAAGGCCGCAACGGCCACGTCCGCACCGTTGACGGCGCTTTTGACGCCGATCTCGCCATTCCCGTTGAGATGGGCGGCTCCGGCAAGGGCCTGAACCCCGAGCAGCTCTTTGCCTCCGGCTACGCAGCCTGCTTCCACTCCGCCCTGCAGATGGTTGCCCGCATGCAGAAGAAGAACATCGAGGGCTCCTCCGTAGGGGCTAAGGTGTCTATCGGCAAGCAGGGTGAGGGCTTTGGCCTGGCTGTTGAGCTTGAGGTCGTCATTCCTGAACTTCCCCAGGACGAGGCCCAGGCACTGGCCGACGCAGCTCACCAGGTCTGCCCCTACTCCAACGCCACCCGCGGCAACATCCCCGTGACCGTCACCGTCTCTGACGACTAAGCTCGCACCCCACACTCGCACCAAATGTCGCCGAAAGCTTCATAGGTATGTGCTTCCTGCATACCTATGAAGCTTTCGCTTACCCTCAGCACGGAGCGATACGGCTAACTAGCTTCCCTAAAGACAGGACGCAGCGGGGCGGGTAAAGTGTGTCAGGCACCTAGCCACCGCAAGAGAAGAAGCCGAATGACCGCGTCCTCACCCACAGCCCACCAGACCGCACCGCTCAGCCCCCAGGAGCGCCAGTCAGTGCTGCACACCTTGCGCTCCCCCAAGCTGCTCTTCATCGAGGTACTCGCCGGTCTCGTAACCTCCCTTGCCCTGATCCCAGAGGCCCTCGCCTTTGCCGTGGTGGCAGGTGTCGACCCCCAGGTGGGTCTCTTTACTTCGGTGGTGCTGGCCATGGTCATAGCCTTCACCGGCGGACGGCCCGCCATGATCTCTGGCGCGGCAGGTTCAACAGCAATCGTCATAGCGCCCCTGGTCGCCAGTCACGGCCTGGACTACCTAATCGCCACGGTTCTTCTGGCGGGTCTTTTACAAATCCTCTTTGCTGCCGTCGGCGTTGCTAAGCTCATGCGGTTTATCCCGCGCCAGGTCATGGTGGGCTTCGTCAATGCCCTCGCCATCCTGATTTTCTCATCCCAGCTCCCCCAGCTCATCGGGGTGCCCTGGCTGGTCTACCCCATGGTGGCGGTGGGCCTGCTCCTAATCTTCGGGCTGCCCCGGCTCTCCCAGAATATCCCCGCCCCGCTGATTGTTATCGTCCTGCTCACCGGCTTTGCCCTAGCAGCCGGGGCCCAGGTGCCCACCGTTGGCGATTACGGCCAGCTGCCCTCGTCCTTGCCTTCCCTGATCTTCCCCGAGGTTCCCCTGACCGGCGAGACCCTCGCGATTATCACCCCCTACGCCCTGGGTATCGCCTTCGTAGGGCTAGTGGAATCGCTCATGACGGCCAAACTCGTGGACGACATCACCGATACCCACTCCAACAAAACCCGTGAGTCCTGGGGCCTGGGCGTAGCTAACCTCGCCACCGGTTTCTTCAGTGGTATGGGTGGTTGCGCCATGATCGGGCAGACCATGATTAACGTCAACGGGGCCCGGGCCCGCACCCGCATATCAACCTTCTTCTCGGGCTTCTTTATTCTGGTGCTCTCGCTGGTTCTTGGGGATATCGTGGCTATGATTCCAATGGCCGCCCTGGTTGCGATTATGGTCTATGTTGCCCTGACGACCTTTGACTGGCATTCGGTGCAACCTGCAACCCTACGCGCCCTGCCCAAGGCTGAAACCCTGGTCATGGTGATTACCGTGGCCCTAACCCTGCTCACCCACAACCTGGCCCTGGGCGTCGGGGCAGGCATCCTGGCAGCCTGTGCCTTCTTTGCCCGCCGCGTTGCCCGATTCGTGACGGTAGAACGTTCTCTTGAAGGTGCTGAGGGGCAGGTAGCCGTGTACACCGTATCGGGTCAGCTCTTCTTTGCCTCGTCAAACGACCTCTACACCCTCTTTGACTATACAGCTGACCCAGGGACGGTTCGCATCGACCTATCCGGCGCCCACCTGTGGGACGCTTCGACCGTATCAGCCCTCGATGCCATTACCACCAAATACGAGAAGCTGGGCAAGCAGGTGGAGATTGTAGGCTTAGGCGCTATCTCCGGCGAACTGCACGGCCGTCTCACCGGCAGGCTCTAGCCCTTCCCCACTCACCCGGTAGACTTGTTCCCGTGCTCAATACCAAATTTTCTGATCCCACTTTTTCTTTTGAACTGGGCAACCGTCTGACCGATACCGCCCAGCCCACCGGCAAGCAGGTGGACGCCAACGGCGGCGCCTTCCAGGGCCGCACCGGCGTCATTCACACCCCCCACGGCGACATTGCCACCCCCGCCTTCACCCCGGTGGGCACCAAGGCAACCGTCAAGGCCGTACTGCCCGAGGCCATGAAAGACCTGGGCGCCCAGGCCCTGCTAGCCAACGCCTACCACCTCTACCTGCAGCCGGGGCCGGACGTCCTCGACGCCGCAGGCGGGCTGGGTAAGTTCATGAACTGGGACGGCCCCACCTTCACCGACTCCGGGGGCTTCCAGGTGATGAGCCTGGGCTCCGGCTTCAAGAAGGTCATCGACATGGGCACCGTGGCCGGGGCTACCGGTGCGGACGGCCGCCCCATCGGCGACGACGACGTGGCGGCGGGCAAGGAACGCATGGCCCACGTGGACGATGACGGGGTCAACTTTAAGTCCCACATCAACGGCGATATTCACCGTTTCACCCCCGAGGTATCTATGCAGGTGCAGCACCAGATTGGCGCTGACATCATGTTTGCCTTTGATGAGCTGACCACCCTCTATAACTCCCGCGCCTACCAGGAAGAGGCGCTGGAGCGTACCCGCCTGTGGGCCCTGCGCTGTATTGCTGAGCACCAGCGCCTGACCGCTGAGCGGGTGGGCAAGCCCTACCAAGCCCTTTTTGGTGTGATTCAGGGGGCTCAGTACGAGGACCTGCGCCGCAAGGCCTGCCGCGACCTCGGCTCCATGCCCTTTGACGGCTTTGGCCTGGGCGGAGCACTCGAAAAAGAAAACCTGGGCACCATCGTGCGCTGGTGCAACGAGGAGCTGCCCGAGAACAAGCCCCGCCACCTGCTGGGCATTTCGGAGCCCGATGACATCTTCACCGGCATTGAAAACGGCGTCGATACTTTCGACTGTGTCTCCCCCACCCGCGTGGCCCGCAACGCGGCTGTTTACACCCCCGATGGCCGCTTCAACCTGACTAACGCCCGCTACCGCACCGACTTCTCCCCCATCTTCGAGGGCTGCGACTGCTACACCTGTACCCACTACACCCGCGCCTACCTGCACCACCTTTTCAAGGCCGACGAGCGCCTCTCAGCGACCCTGGCCTCGATTCACAATGAGCGTTTTATTGTGAAGATGGTGGACGACGCCCGCGCGGCCATCGACTCCGGGGAATATTTCGACTACCGCGATGAGTTCTTGGGTAAGTACTACGCCAAGAAGGTTGCCCAGCAAAGGGCCCAGGAAGAAGCTGCTGCCCGTAAGGCCGCCAAGGACGCCGAGCGGGCAGCTGCTGCCCAGGCCCGCTGGGAGGCCAATATGAAGGCAAAGGCTGAGGCCGAGGCCCGCCGGGCAGCCGAGAAGGCAGCCCAGGGGCAGGACGCCGGGGCGGACGCGTCCGCGCAGCCTGAGAGCAACCAGCCCGAGAGCAACCAGACCGACACTGCCAAGCCCACCAGCGACGAAAAGTAGAGCATGAACGACTTTAAGATTGACGACCTCAAGCCCGAGGAAACCCTCACCTACCGCCACGAGTTCGCGGCAACCCCGCAGCAGGTCTTTGAGGCTTTCACCAACCCCACACTTTTTATCAAGTGGTTTGGCCCTGCCGATTGGAAGATTATTCCCAACACCCTGACCCTGGAGCCGGTCATTGGCGGCCGCAAGCAGTTCGTGATGCGCCACAAGGACCAGGCTAAGTTCCAGGCCCCCATGTACATGCGCTTTGTAACCCTGGCCGAGCCCCACACCATCGAGTACCGGGAGGCCCTGCCCACCCCGTCCGGCCAGCCCTCAGACACCCTGATTGGCCTGCGTCTTGAGTTCGAGGCGGGCACCGCGGTGACCGAGGACGGCGTCGGTGAGGGCACCATCCTTAAGCTCACCCAGGGCCCCCTGCCCGCCGGTGTGCACGAGCAGACTCTAGCTTCCTGGCAGGGCTCCTTCGGCAAGCTGGCCAAGCTACTCGCACGCTAAGCGCCCTCGTCCTCTACACCCCCACAAAAGTGCATATGCCTGTCACTTTTCACAGGGCATATGCACTTTTTAAGCGGTAGCTACCCAACAAGGAGAATCCATGAACTTTGATTTTGGCACCATTGCCCCTGAAAAGGTCCTGACCTTTACCCACGACTTTGAGGCCACCCCCGAGGCCCTCTACGAGGCTTTCACCTCAGCAGAACTGATGCCCCAGTGGTTCGGCCCCGAGGGCTTCACCGTTCCCCTCGACACCGTTGAGATTGACGTGCGTGAGGGCGGCGCCCAGAAGTTCGTCATGGTCAGCGAAGAGAACCCCGAATTCACCTCCCCCGTCAACGGCACCTTCCACAAGCTGGTGCCCGGTGAGCTGATTGAGGGCTACGAGGCTATTGGTGAGGAACTGGCTGAAGCCCACGGCATGGAAGCCGGCTCCTACTTCCTCAACCGCACCGCCTTCGAGAAGATTGACGAGAACACCACCCGCGTCACCATCACCCAGGGCCCTCTCGACCCGGCCATGCACGAAATGTCGGTGGCCGGCTGGAAGTCCTCTTTCAACAAGCTCAACCGCATCCTCGCAGCCTAAAAGCCTAAAAGCCTAAGCGCCGTATAAAAAGTGCACGTGCCCTGCCAAAAGTGGAGGGCACGTGCACTTTTTAAAGGGCATCTACAATCTAGGCTGCCTGCTGCTCCCGCTGTTCGGAGCTCAGGCGCACCAGGGAGCCGGTCTCAACGTTAAAGAAGGCCAAGGTGGTGCTGGCTGAAACGCAGTGGACGCCGGTTACCGGGTCATACAGCTCGTAGGCAACCACCAGCGAGGCTGCCGTAACCTTGCTGACCTGCATCTGCACCCGCACCGGCAGCCCGCGGTAGGCCAGGGGACTGCGGTACTTGACGTGGTTTTCAGCGACCAGGGCCTGGGTGCCGGCAGGCAGAGTCTCGAAGAGGGGCAGTTGAGCGGACGCCCGCCCCGGCTTTCCCCCGGCAGCCTCTCCTACCAGCGGGGCAGGTTCACCGGACGAGGGCGGCGGCCCGAAGAGGGCCACGCGGGCTTCTTCGAGCACCTGCATCATGGTCACGTTGTTGACGTGGCCGTAGGCGTCCATGTCGCCCCAGCGCAGGGGAACCTCAACTTCATAGACTGCACCCATACCTAGCCCCTATTGCCGCTGTGGGCTGCCACGGCGGCGTCCGCCTCGGCGAAGGCGTCCTCGTGCCCGGTGTGCACGCGCTTGACCACGCCGAAGTAAATCATGGTCAGAATCAGGAAGTAGGCGATGCCCATGGTGGCCGGAGCAGCGTTGCCGGTGCGAGCGAAGAGAGCCGCCCAGATGGCCAGCAGCAGGAAGATACCCAGGCCAGCGGTGATTCGCCCGCCCCACATGCGGAAGTCCGAAGAGTTACCCTCAACTCCCTTAAAGGCGATGTAGGCCAGCAGAATCAGAACCCATACAGTGAGGGCGCAGACCATGGTCAGGGTCATCATCAGACCAAAGGCCTGGCCGGGCAGGAAGAGGGCCAGCAGAATCGCCAGCACCACGCCCGAGGTTGAAGCCCACATGGCCAGAACGGGAATACCGCCACTGCTGACGCGGGCCAGGGGCGCAGGTGCCATCTTCTCGCTCGCCAGGGAGTGCAGCAAGCGGGTGCCCGCGTAGAGGTTGGCGTTGGCGGCAGACAGGGCGGCAACCAGAATAATGAAGTTGGTGATAGAGGCGATGGCCGGAACACCGACTTCCGAGAAGACTAGCACAAAGGGTGAGGCTTCAACGGAGCCGTCGAGCTGAGCGGCTGACTGCCAGGGAATAATCGATACCACGATAAAGAGGGCGACCACATAGATAGTAGCCAGGCGCCACATATTCGCCTTAGTTGAGGCTCGCACTGAGCGCACCGGGTCCTTCGCTTCGGCCGCGGAAATGGAGAGCATTTCGATACCGCCGAAGGAGAACATGACCACCGCGAGCGAGAGCCAGACCCCGTGGAAGCCGGTAGGCATGAAGCCGCCGTCGTTGGTCAGGTTGGTGATGCCGGTGGCCTCGTGACCGGGGAAGCCCACGAAAACCAGGGCCAGGCCCACCAGTACGAAGAGCAGCAGGGCGATGACCTTGATGGAGGACAGGAAGAACTCCATGGTGCCAAAGTACTTGACCGAGCGGATGTTCAGCAGCACGATTACAGCACCAAAGAGCACGATGCCCACCCACAGGGGCAGGGAGGGCCACCAGTACTGCAGGTAGGTGGCAACCGCTACCAGCTCAATACCGGTGATAATGGCGGTGACGGTCCAGTAGGCCCAGCGGGTCAGGTAGCCGGCGTAGGGGCCCAGATAGCGGCCAGCGATGGAGCCGAAGCCACCGCGCACCGGGTAGCGAACGGCCATTTCACCGGTAGAAGCGGCAATAATGGCGGCGACCAGGGAGCCGATAGCGTAGGCCAGAATGACGGCCGGGCCCGCCAGGGCAATAGCGCCCGAGGAGCCCAAAAAGAGGCCGGTACCCAGGGCCGAGCCCAGCACAATCATGGTCATCTGCCCGTGCGTGAGTGAGCGTTTGAGGGTGGTCGCCTGGGCCTGCCCCTGCGAAGGTGTGTGTGCCACGGTAAGCCTTACTGTGAGAAAACGTCGTGTGCGGTAGCGGTGTTAATGCGCGGACGCCGGTGCGCAGCTCCCCTGCCTGGTGGCGGGGAGTGGGCTACCGGCGTCCTTGTGTAGACCTGCTACTGATTTTAGCGCTGTTTGGTGCCGTCGACGACGGGCACCTGGGTGGTGAGGGTGCGGACCTCTTCAAAGGCGTCGTCTGAGGTACTGCTGTTCTTGTTGACACCGGCGAAGTAGATGACGGTGATCAGGCCGAAAAAGCCTAGACCCACCAAGACGGAGGGAATCATCGAACCGCCGGCGAAGAACATGGCGATGAAGGTTGCAATCACGCCGGTCAGGCCGACCGCTGCGGTGGCGGAGCCGCCGAAGACGCGGAAGGGGGAGGCGTCGCCTTCGACCTTCTTGTAGGCCATGTAAGACAGCAGGATCATGGACCAGACCACCAGCACGCAGACGGTCACCAGGGCCATCATGTAGCCGAAGATTCCGCCGACGCCCGAGATTGCCATAATCATGGCGACCACAGCTCCCAAGGACGAGACGGTCAGGGCCAGGGCGGGGATGCCCGAGGAACTGGTGCGGGAGAGCACCTTGGGTGCCATACCCTCGTGGCCCAGGGCGTGCAGCAGGCGGGTGGCGGCGTAGAGGGCGGCGTTAGCGCCGGAGAGGGCTGCGGTCATCAGGATGAAGTTGGTGATACCACCGATGTAGGGAATACCCAGTTCGGTGAAGACCATAACGAAGGGGGAACCTTCGATGTCCTTGCCCAGGGCGGCGGCGCTCGTCCAGGGGATGATGGCAACCACGATGAAGAGGGAGAGCACGTAGAAGGTTGCCAGGCGCCACATCATAGCCTTAGCCGAGGAGCGCACGGAGCGGACCGGGTCCTTGGCTTCTGCAGCTGAAATGGAGATCAGCTCGATACCGCCGAAGGAGAACATGACCACGGCCAGGGCGATCCAGATGGAGGAAAGGCCGTTGGGCATGAAGCCGCCGTGGGCGGTGAGGTTGGAGACGCCGGTGGCATCCTGGCCGGGCAGACCGAAGAAGACCAGGGCCAGACCGAAGATGATGAAGAGGACGACCGCGCTCACCTTGATCGAGGACAGGAAGAATTCCACCACACCGAAGGACTTGACGCTGGTCAGGTTGAGCACGAAAATCGCACCGCCCGCGATGAGCACCCAAATCCAGAGAGGGACATTGGGGTACCAGTAGGCCATGTAGGCGCCAACGGCTACGACCTCGGCACCGGCCAGGGTTACGGTGGTCATCCAGTAGGCCCAGCGGGTCAGGTAGCCCGCGTAGGGGCTGAGGAACTTACCGGCGATGGTGCCAAAGCCGCCGCGTACGGGGTAGCGCACGGCCATTTCACCGGCGCAGGCGCCGATAATAGCGGCAATCAGTGAGCCGATGGCGTAGGAGACGATGACGGCCGGGCCCGCGATAGAGATAGCTGCACCGGAGCCCAAAAAGAGGCCGGTGCCCACGGCGAGGCCGAGGGCAATCATGGTGAGCTGGCCGTGGGAGAGGGCGCGGCTGAGGTTGCCGCCCTCCTGCTGGCCGGTGGTGGTTGATGCCACGGGTGCCCTCCCTTTCAAGAGAGTGTGGTGTATGCAATGAACCGAAAGTTTACACAGGTTTTCTGAGGGAAAACCGGTCTTCAGCGCTCACCATTATGCAGTGAGAGACACATCACCCTCTTGGCGGCAGGTGCAGGGCACTTGGCGGGCAGTGCGCGGCGGGCGGACGTCCGTGGCGGCGAGCGTCCGCCCCCCACCTGAGTGCCCACAAGACTCTCGCAGCGCTTAGGCCGCGAGTGGACGCCGCGCGAGTCTGGTGGGCACTTACCCTACCGGGCGGGGCTGTAGGTGGGTTCCTTGCGCTTGAACCAGCCGATGACGGGGTAGGTGACGGGCAGCAGGAGTAGCTCTACGGCGCACTTGTACACGTAGCCCACGATGACGTAGTTGAGGAAGTCGCCGAAACTTGTAATTCCAATAATGGGAGCGGCGATGGAGCAGAAGATGACGGTGTCAGCCAGTTCGCCGACCAGGGTTGAGCCCATGAGTCGGCCCCAGAGGTGGCGGCCGCCGGTTGCTGCCTTGAGCTTCACCAGCACCCAGGAGTTCAGTAGCTGGCCCGCCAGGAAGCCCAGCAGGGAGCCCGCAAGAATCTGGGGCACGGGGCCCAGTACGGTTTCAAGGGCGGCCTGCCCCTCGTAGAAGTCGGCGGCGGGCAGGGCGATGAGCACCCAGAAGCTAGCGGCGGCAGCAGCTGCGGCAACGAAGCTGGTGATAATGGCACGGCGGGCTAGTTTAAAGCCGTAAATTTCGCTGATCACGTCGCCCAGCACGTAGGCCAGGGGGAAGAGGAAGAAACCGCCGTCGGTGATGATTGACCCGAAGGTCACACCTTTAGTTGCCCCAATGTTGGAGAGGATGAAGACCACGCAGGTAGCTGCCAGAAGCAGGTCGTAGTAGGTGCGGGTGGGGCGGGCAAAGCCGGTATCGGCGGTGGTGTGATGAGCGGACGCCGGTGAGCTGCTGGTGGGTGTAGACACAGTTATCCCCTGGGTTGAGTATCGGTTTGAAAGGTGCCCACCTGCCACCTGGGCGCCCACTAGCTTACCGATTTTTGGGCGGCGTCGCACGAGCCGCCGGGTGTGGGGTGGGGCGCAGTGGCGTCCGCACCGGTGGACCAGTGGCAGGTTTTGCTGACAGTTTGCTGGGTTCTGTCGTGAAAAATAGGTTTTAGTGACAGATAGCGGTAAGGTGTCATTATGCCTCGAATTACCGCCGCCACCAATGCTGCCCAGCGCGAGAACACCAAGCGCGCTATTCTCGATTCCTTCGGCCGTCTGCTCTATGAGCGCGGTCTACCCGGCCTCACCATGACCCACGTGGCCAAGACCGCCGGCATCGGCCGCACCGCGGTCTACAACTACTTTGCCGACATGGGCGAACTGCTCATTGCCTATGCCCTCGACGAGACCGAGCGCTTTCTCACCGAGCTGCGCGAGGCTCTGGCCGGGATTGAGAACCCCATCGACCAGCTGGCTGTCTACGTGCGCCTGCAGATTGAGGACCTTTCCCGCCGCCACATGCCTCCCGGCCCCGCTATGCGGTCAGTTCTTTCACCCGAGGCTTTCGCCAAGCTGGGCGATCACGTGCGCGAGCTGCAGATGGTTCTGGCAGGCATTCTTTCCGCGGCGATTGAGCGCGGCTACCTACCCGAGAATGATATCCGTGAGCTGGCTCAGCTGGTACATGGCTCCTTATCATCCAGCGCCGACCGCACCGACGAGGCTAGCGATAGGGCAGCCCGCGAGCGCCATATTGAAAACACGATTCGCTTTATTCAGCTGGGTCTGGGTGCACGCTTTGATGAGAGCGGGCGCCCCGTCCGCCTAGACGGCACCCCCGAGGTGCACCTGGTAGCTGCTTCCTAGCTGTAGCTGGCACCCCTAGCCCTGGGCCAGCAGCGAGGGGGCTAGGGCATCTAGGTCGAGCACGCGGGCGTACATGACGGCGCGGCGCTGTAGGGCGGTACGCAGGGCGCGGTGGACGCCGTCTTCAAGGTAGAGTTCACCCCGATAGCGGACGACATGCGGGAAGAGGTCACCGTAGAAGGTGGAGTCTTCGGCCAGGAGGGTTTCGAGGTTGAGGTTTTTCTGGGTGGTGATCAGGCGATCGAGGCGCACCTGTGAGGGGGCAATGGAGCCCCAGGTACGCTGAGTAAGCCCGTGATCGGGGTAAGGGCGCGTGTCGCCTACACCTTTGAAAATCATGCGGTCTATTGTACGCCGGGCGGGGGGGCAGGGCCTAAGTAAAGCCCGGTGAGAATTGCCCCACCGGCACCCCAACGTGCCGCCGATCATATTCATGACACTCTATTACTTAAAGTCATGTTGACCTTATTTGCTTTGGTTGCCCGCGCGGTGTTTAATCGTGGCTATGCGCGGGCTACCAGCCCGCCCCAGCCCAAGGACACCATGCTTTACAAAAAACAGCTCACCGGCTCCCACGTGGGGCTCGTGGTTGGCAGCTTCGCTCCCCTGCACCGCGGCCATATCGACCAGATTCTACGCGCCAAGAAAGAGAACCCCGGCGGCACCCTGGTAATTGTCGCCGGTTCCCAGCAGGACGCCGGTGAGCAGGCAGGCATGAAGCACACCAAGCGCTACCGCTATGTGTCTGAGCACTTTAAGAACGATCCCCTCGTCATTGTCGATTCCCTCGATGAAACCGATCTCACCAGCCCCGAAGCCTGGGATGACGCCCTGGACGGCTTCTGGGCTACCCACGTGGCGGCGGGCGCTGAGCGCCGCCTCTACCTGCTCGATGAAGAGCACATCTCCCGCTTTCGGGCAGGGTATCAGGACGCCGACGGGCAGCTTCCCGCCCGCCTGGCACCTTGCCAGCTGCCGGCGTCCGAACCGGACATCCGGGAAAACCCGCTGGCCCACTGGGACCTCATCGCCCCGCCCTTCCGCCGTTTCTTTACCCGCAACGTCCTGGTCATGGGGGCTGCCTCAGGCGGAAAAACCACCCTGGTAGAGGACCTCGGCAAACTCTACAATGCCCCCTACTCCTACGAGTACGCGCGGGTCTACCAGGTCGAGGCCAACATCCGCGATGAGGACTACGACCTGCTGGACTACCAGAACGTGCTCACCGGCCAGTTCAACCTCAACCGCGAAACCATCGACAGCCCCGGCAACCGGGGGCTCACCCTCATGGACACCGACGCCATGGTCACCAAGGCCTACGCCGCCATGAGCGCCGCCGACCCCGCCAGCGAACTGAGCGAGACCGACTACGCCAAGCTCCTACCCCTGGCCGACTCCCTGATTGCCAAGGCCCGCTGGGATCTCATTCTCTTCATCCCGCCGGTGGGGGCCTCTGGCTACACCCTCGACGGCTTCCGGTCGCAGACCAACAATTCCGATGACTACCTCAGCGAGATTTCCCGCATCATGCTGGCCGAAGTTGAGGCAGCCGGGCTGCTTGACCGCCTGGTGCTTCTCGACGGCGCCGACTACGCCGAGCGCTACGAGCAGGCCAAGGCCGCTATCGAACGCCTCCTCCCCTAGCCCCTACCCCTGTCACCCGAAAGATTCATCATGAGCGCACCCACCACCGGCCAGGCCCCGGCCAACCCCCTGGCCCGCCTTGCCAAGGCCACCTACACCGACCTCTTCACCGGCTACACCCCCTTTGAGAAGGTATTCTTCCCGGCCCTGATTCTGCTGCAGGTCGTGGTCAGCACCGTGGCCTTTGAGGGCTGGCTGAGCTTCATCACGGCCTTTGCGGGCATGGTCTGCGTGATTCTGGTGGGCAAGGGGCGCCTATCGAACTACTTCTTCGGCATCGTGCAGAACGTGCCCTACCTGATTCTGGCCTACCAGGCCTACTTCATCGGTGAAATCACCATCGCCGCTTTCTACGTGCTCACCCAGTTCTGGGGCCTCTACATGTGGCGCAAGAACATGCGGGCAGCCAAGGAGCAGCACGAGCTCGGCGGCGCCTCCTTTGACGGGGCTGGGCAGCTGGCCGGTAGCCGCGCGGTGACCAGCGGTACCGGAACTAGGGGCGCGGACGCCGGTGGGCAGGGCCGTGCGTCCGCTCTGGCACGTGCCGCCGAGGGTACCCCGCTGGATGTGCAGACCCGCCGCCTGACCCTGCCCGCTATCGCGGGCGTGCTGGCGCTACTGGCCGCGGCATCGTGGGGCTACGGGGTGCTACTGAACGGTTGGGGTTCTAACCAGCCCTACGTTGACGCTTTCACCACCGTCATCGCCCTGATTTCGCAGGTATTGATGGTCTACCGCTTCCGCGAGCAGTGGGTCGGCTGGCTGGTACTGAACGCCGTGCAGATCTACCTGTGGTCAACCGTGGAGGGCGGCGGCAACATGGCCATCATGGCCATGTACCTGGGCTTTATCGCCAACTCGGTCTACGGCTGGTACAACTGGACCAAGCTGTCTCGCAAGAGCTAAAAAGAAAAAGCCGGTTTCATCAAGTGGGCGATGAAACCGGCTTCAGCGGAGGATGGGGGATTTGAACCCCCGAGGGCGTGAACCCAACACGCGTTCCAGGCGTGCGCCATAGGCCGCTAGGCGAATCCTCCAGGCTGTTGCTTAGCTATTTGCATAGCTTCACGAAAGCGAACAGATACGAGCATACCCCATGCCCGGGCGTCCGCGCAAATTCATAGCTGCGGCGGGCGTGCCTGCCCTCCCCTCATCGCGCCCGCGGGCACCCCGCCCTTATTTAAGAAGCTCTCTCTACCGTCCTTTGTTTTTCGCGGCGGCTTAGGGTACAGTTATTGGAGCCCCTTACGTGGCGTCATCTTGGAAAACTCCCCCAGGGCCGGAAGGCAGCAAGGGTATCTGGGCTCTGACGGGTGCGTAGGGGGTCTTTATTTTGCCCAAATCTGCCAGCCTCCCCACTAGGGACCAGAAAAATCACAATAGTATGTGTGGGCGTTAGGGATTTCGGGAGGAATCTGGTCCCTACTGACGCACAGCGGGGCGGACGCCGGGAGCAGCTTAAGCCTTTCGCGCACGGTTCTTAAAACGTCAGCCACCCCCACTACACTGTTAACCAGCACACCCGGGGCGGCGAGCGCCTGATTCTTTCTCTCTGCTTTTCTCCCTGGGCCGGGCTCAGTTTTTCTGCACTCAACCGAAGGTTTATTGTGAGCACTGCGCTGTATCGCCGTTATCGCCCTGAGTCGTTTGCCGACGTTATCGGGCAGGAGCATGTCACCGAACCTCTCATGACTGCCCTTGAGAAGAACAGGGTCAATCACGCTTACCTGTTCTCGGGTCCGCGCGGGTGTGGCAAGACCACCTCGGCGCGTATTTTGGCGCGTTGCCTCAACTGTGCCCAGGGCCCTACGCCTACTCCCTGTGGTGTGTGCGAGTCCTGTAAGGAGCTTTCCCGCGACGGTGGTGGTTCCCTCGATGTGATTGAGATGGACGCCGCTAGCCACGGCGGTGTGGATCACGCCCGTGACCTGCGTGAACGCGCTACTTTTGCGCCGGTGCGTGACCGCTACAAGATTTTCATTATCGACGAGGCTCACATGGTCACCCGCGAGGGCTTCAACGCTCTGCTCAAGATCGTGGAAGAGCCCCCGGCGCACATTAAGTTTATTTTTGCGACCACCGAGCCTAACAAGGTGCTCGGCACTATTCGTTCGCGTACCCACCACTACCCCTTCCGCCTGGTGCCCCCGCAGATCCTGGGGGACTACCTGGCTAAGCTCTGCGCCGAAGAGGGTGTTAAGGTTGCCGACGGTGTGCTGCCGCTGGTCGTCCGCGCCGGTGGCGGTTCAGTGCGTGACTCGCTGTCGATCCTTGACCAGCTCATGGCGGGTGCCTCTGACGAGCAGGGCATCTCCTACGACCTGGCTGTTGCCCTGCTGGGCTTTACCCACGGCGAGTTGCTCGACGAGGTTGTCGATGCTTTTGCTTCTGGCTCTGCCGCCGAGGTTTTCGCGTCGGTCGATAGGGTGATTCAGACAGGCCAGGACCCCCGCCGTTTTGTAGAGGACCTGCTCGAGCGCTTCCGCGACCTCATTATTGTGAAGGCCGTGCCCGACTCAGCGGGCTCGATTCTGCGCGGCCTTGCCGCTGACCAGCTCGACCGTATGCGCGCCCAGGCTGAGCAGCTGGGTTCTGCTGAGCTGTCGCGGGCTGCGGACGTCACCAATGAAGCCCTGAACGAGATGAGCGGGGCAATGAACCCCCAGCTTCACCTGGAGCTACTCTGCGCCCGCATTCTGCTGGCTGCCGGGGAGCAGGGCGTCGGCAACCTAGCTGCCCGCCTTGATCGGCTTGAGCGCAAGCTGGCGTCGGGGCAGTTCCCTGCGCCCGCGGGCGGTCATTCTGCACCCGCAGGTTCCGCGTCTGGCACCGGTGCGGACGCCGCCAGCCCCCTGGCACGCGCCCGGCAGCAGCTAGCCCAGCAGGGTGGCGTCGAAGGTCAAGCCCCTGCTCAGCAGGCTCAATCTCAGCAGCAGGCTCAGCCCCAACGTCAAGACCAGCCCAGCCAGCAGGGCCAGCCAGTTCAGCAACCTCAGGCTCCTGCCCAGTCGGGCGGCGCGCCTCTAGCCGGTACGCCCGGTACGTCCGGTGCCCCTTTGGCTGGGGCTCCTTTAGCGGGCACTCCCTTGAGCGGTGCCCCGCTAGCAGGCCGGGGCGTTCCGCCGCTCGGTGGGCCGCAGCAGTCTGCCCAATCTCCCCAGAGCGCCCAGCCTGTCCAGACCGGGCAGCAGGCGTCCGCTCCTCAGAGCCCAGCGCGTCCGGTGCCCGGTGAAAACACGGTCGATATGGTGGCGAACTCCTGGACCGATGTAGTGGCTAAGGTGCCTGCCCCCTTTGCCCGGGCTCAGTTTGCCCTGTGTGAGCCGTCCAAGTTTGAAAACGGGGCCCTCTTCCTGCGGGCCGAGCTGCCCGTACTTAAGGCCGTCAAGGAGTACCTGCCCCAGCTTCAGCAGGCTCTCTTCCAGGTGCTGGGTCTGCAGGTGCAGCTGCGCGGTGAAATCAAGAAGCCCGGCGACGGCGGCGATAACCCCGGCGGTGGGCGCCCTAGTGGCGGACGTCCCGGCGGCCCCGGCGGCTCCGGCCCGTCAGGCGGAAGCCCGACCCCCGCGCCTCAGGCTGCGAACAGGCAGCCCGCTGCCGATGTCGCTGAGGGCCCGCGCGGTGGCGACCAGGCCTGGGCAGCGCACGGCCAGCCCCGCTCACCGGAGCCTCCCTCGTGGAGCCCCGATGACTGGAACAACCCCGTCACCTCCTGGTCGGTAGCAGCTATCCCCAGTGGCGATGCGGCCGAGACCCCCGAGGAACAGGCGCCATCAGCCCCGCGTCTGCGCGTGATTGAGGGTGAGGCAGACCCCGTTGAGATCGCCAAGGCCCAGCACCCCTCCCGCGGCCCCCAGGAACAGCAGAATATTGCCCTGGCGCGCGATACCGCCCAGGAGTCAGAGGACGCCGAAGCCGCCTCCCAGGAGCCCCACGAGGATAGCCCGCACGCGGTTTCCCTTGAGCCCGTCCCCAACAGTGAGGGCCTGGCCGAGCAGGGGCATAAGGACGCCGACAACGCCGCCCTCCAAGAAGAGGCCAAGGGCGAGAACAGCGCCATGCCCCAGGCTCAACACCAGGAACAGGCACCGGCTCAGGCCCCAAACCAGGCGCCAGCCCAAGCACCGACACAGAACCAGCCTCCGGTGGCCTACGAGTACGCTGACTACGACGGCGGCTACTTTGACGATGCCCCCGAGGACGAACCCGAGTACGTCGCCGGGGTCGGCTACCTTAAGGCTAAGACTCCGCAGGGTGCCCCAGCTCAACCAGCTGCTCAACCAGCTGTTCAGCCAGCCGCCGAGCAGGCCACCACCCCACAGCCCGGCAGTGGTAAGAAGCTCTCGTTCCGCGAACGCCACGCGGCGCAGATTGCGGCCGGCCAGCGGGCCGTCCAGCAGGCGCAGACCCCCGCCCCGGCAGAAGCCCCCGAGGACTTCACCCCCAGCGACGACGACGCCGCCCTTGAGTCGTCCGTGCTGATTGGTCAGCGGGCCGTTGAGAAGATTTTGGGCGGCAAAGTAATTGACGAACAGCCCCTTCACCAGGGCTAACAAGGAGTTTTTGTGTACGAGAGTGCCGTCCAGAACCTGATTGACGAGCTGGGCCGCCTACCCGGCGTGGGCCCTAAGTCAGCCCAGCGTATCGCCTTCTACATTCTGAATGCGGAAAGCTCTGAGATGGCCAAGCTCACCGACGCTATCGCACGTGTGAAGAAGACCGTGAGCTTCTGCGAGATCTGCGGCAATGTCTCTGAAACCAAGCTCTGCGCTATCTGCCGCGACGAGCAGCGCGACCCGGCGGTGCTGTGCGTGGTGGAAGAGTCCAAGGACGTGGTGGCCGTTGAGCGCACCCGCTCTTTCACCGGCCGCTACCATGTGCTGGGCGGGTCCATTAACCCTATGGCCGGTATCGGGCCGGAACAGCTGCGCATCCGCGAGCTGGTGGCCCGCCTGTCGGATGAGCGCATCACCGAGCTGATTCTCGCCATGGACCCCAACCTTGAGGGTGAGGCTACCGCAACCTACCTCTCGCGCCTGCTGGTGCCCATCGGTATTCGCGTGTCGCGCCTGGCGTCGGGCCTGCCGGTGGGTGGCGACCTGGAATATGCCGACGAAATCACCCTGGGCCGTGCCCTTGAGGGCCGCCGCATTATCAGCGAGGGCACCCGCGCTGAGGTCGCAAACCCCGCCGAAGATTTTGAGGCCGCCCTTGAGGCAGAAACCGAGGCCAAGGAGCAGCAGGCCGCAGCGGAGCAGGCAGCTAAGGGCCCGCGGGCCCGCTGGTCTGGTTCCATGTTCGATGATCTTGATAGCGAGGACGCCGCTGCCCCCTCCCCTGCCGAAGGGCAGGAGGGCGGGGGGAAGCGTCCGGACGCCGCCCCCACAGCTCCCAGCGAGCCTTCCCCGGCTGAGGGGCAGCAGGGGGACCTGAACGAAGAGCTGTTGGAGCAGGAGCTGGCGGGTATTCCGGGTGAGCTGTCTGCCGAAGAGAAGGCTGAACTCGCGGCGGCCGCCGCCTTTGAGGCTGAAGAGGCCGGTGAGGGCGTGCAATCAGAAGAGCTGCGCGATGCCTACGAGGCCAAGCTGGAAGAGCTCAAGAAGACTCCGCTGCGCACGGTTGCCCCCGAGATCCCGCCGATTCCGGGTAAGACCTACGTGAACCCTTGGACCTAAAAAACCTTGGGTCTGTAATTTAGCGTCACACACGTTATATTCCCGTCATTTGAGCAAAAATCGTTCAAGTGCCACGCCCACCCCTACGATAGATTTAGGCCGGAAAATGCCCGGCACCTTCAACACCTTTGTACTGGAGAAGTTTCAATGAGCCTGATTGTCCAAAAGTTCGGTGGGTCCTCGGTTTCTGATGCCGAGGGTATTAAGCGTGTAGCTCGCCGTATTGTGGACACGCAGAAGGCTGGCAACGAGGTCGTCGTGGTGGTCTCAGCAATGGGCGACACCACCGATGAACTGCTCGACCTTGCGGCTGAAGTAACCCCCAACGCCGGCCCCTCGCGTGAACTCGATATGCTGCTGAGCGCCGGCGAGCGAATTTCTATGTCCGTCCTGGCCCTGGCTATTAACAACATGGGCGGCCGCGCCCAGTCCTTCACCGGCTCCCAGGCCGGCATGATTACCGACGGCGTGCACGGTTCTGCCCGCCTGGTTGAGGTTAACCCCGAGCGTATTCGCACTGCCCTTGATGAAGGCTACGTCGCCGTTGTCGCAGGCTTCCAGGGCATGAACCGCCAGACCCGCGACATCACCACCCTGGGCCGTGGCGGCTCAGACACCACCGCGGTTGCCCTGGCGGCAGCCCTGAATGCTGATGTCTGTGAGATTTATTCAGACGTTGATGGTGTGTTCACCGCTGACCCGCGTATCGTGCCGTCCGCCCACAAGCTCGATACCGTTACGAGCGAAGAAATGCTTGAGATGGCTGCTAATGGCGCCAAGATTCTGCACCTGCGTTCGGTGGAGTACGCGCGCCGTTTCAACCTGAAGCTGCATGTTCGCTCTTCGTTCTCACAGCTTGAAGGCACTCTCGTTATCCCCGACAATGAGGGTATGGAAACTAATTTGAAGGAGATCCCCTTGGAACAGCCCCTCGTCTCGGGCGTCGCCCACGACCGTAGCCAGGCTAAGGTCACCGTTATTGGT
Organism: Rothia sp. 11273D007AR; assembly: GCF_053547255.1. Classification (NCBI taxonomy): domain Bacteria; kingdom Bacillati; phylum Actinomycetota; class Actinomycetes; order Micrococcales; family Micrococcaceae; genus Rothia; species Rothia sp. 11273D007AR. The sequence continues at coordinate 66,443 of NZ_JBPPWJ010000010.1, forward strand.
GTACCCGACGTGCCCGGTTCCGCGGCCAAGGTGTTCGGTATTCTCAATGAGACCAACGTGAACCTCGACATGATTGTTCAGAACGTCTCAACCGACCGCCCCGACGTCACCGATATCTCCTTCACTCTGCCCCAGGACCAGGGCGCTGCCGCTCTGGCTGCGCTTGAAGCTAAGAAGGCTGAGCTGGGCTTTGAAGAGGTCCAGTACAACGAGTCCATCGGTAAGCTGTCGCTGGTGGGTGCGGGTATGAAGTCTAACCCCGGCGTGTCCTTTAAGTTCTTTGATGCGCTGAGCACCGCCGGTGTGAATATCGAAATGATTTCTACCTCTGAGATTCGTATTTCGGTTATCACCGATATTGAGAAGCTTGATGAGGCGGTGCGCGCTGTGCACTCAGCTTTTGACCTTGATACCGAGGGTGAGGCTACCGTTTACGGTGGTACCGGCCGCTAGGTTGTGAACTAGGTTTGTCCGCGAGGACGCTCGGGCCCCGGGCTGGCAGCACCACGCTGCTGGCCCGGGGCTCGGCTTTTGCCCACTTCTAGGATGTGCAAAAAATATTTTCTGCATTTTTATCTAAAGACTTGTCGAGAATACATAGACCGGTATAGTATCGGCATACATCACATCTTCTTTACCCCCAAATTCAGCCAACCGGCTGGTCAAGCACTAAAGGAGTAGGCTATGAAAGCTACAACCACTCAGAAAACCCTGGCAACCACGCTGATTCTTGCAGGTCTACTATCCGGGGGAGGATTCACAAGCGCTAATGCGGTAGAATCCACCAGCACAATCGCAACAACGGCCGACACTCGCCTTACCGACATCTCAGACGAACAAATTAACCGCTACGACCGACATGTTACCACTGGGCTGATGGGAGATTTCTCAATCAGGAGCGATTCAAATCTTTCCCCCGCAGATAAGGCGATTTTGCAGCAGATTCTCACCAAATCCAATCAAGAACGCCGCGAAGCGCTATCCAATCTCCCCCAGCATGCGAAGGCTACTGGAAATGAAATTCAGTCAGCTGGCGGTGGCGTTATCTTCCACTGGTGGGGTCAGACGCTCTGGTTAAATAACATAAACTCATACAGACTCTCAGCACTACTCGCTGGCGGTGCAGCAATTTCTACCGTAGCAGTATTCATTACCTCGGTAACTGGTGTAGGAGCAGTAGTGGCAGGTGGATTTGCAGCAGCTTTCGCGGTTGTCTCGGCCGCATCTTTAATTTGCAACTGGAACCAGCGAGGAATTAATATTCATCGGGCTCACAGCACAGCCGTCTGGTGCACACCTCGGTAGATAAAATCTTACCAGTAGCCCATCAAGGAAAATATAAAATGAAAAATATACTACGCTGGATATCTTTATTATCTGCTCTTCCACTTTTGTTCTATGGGGTATGGTATTTTATTGATCCGACTGCCTTTAACAAGTACATCATCCTTATTCTCGTAACAGTCACCGGAGTTTCTACAACTTTAGCAACAGTCCTTTCTGTGAAGCATGAAACTTAAAGATTATTATCTATAAGGTATGCCAGACCCACAGTCACTGTGGGTCTGGCATACCTACCCCTTATAAATAACCCTTTTTCTGAAGACTTGATGTTGCATATTGTTTTTGCTCCGTGCTCTCCTTTCTCTTTCGTCCTTGACTTATCTGAGGTGGCAGGGAAAGGAAGGGATGTTTTTCTAGCGCGGGATGAAGGGCCGTTAGAATAGACCCCATGCCCCTCACCCTCCTCGCCCCGGACGATTGGCGTGCACTCGCGCGCGCCCATGAAGAACGCTCCGGCCGCTACGCCCTGCCCTTCGCACGCCGCCGCGAGCGCGGCCAAGCCCACCCCGTTGAAGACTTCCTCTTCACCTACTACACCCTCAAGCCCGGGCAGTTTATGCGCTGGCACCCCGGTGCGGGGGTTATTCTGCAGGACGCCGGTGAGCGGGCAGACTGGAAGTTCTACCGGGCCGCTACCCAGCAGGAGCTAGAAGAGGCAGGCCTACCACCTGCCGAAGCCGCTGCGGCGGCGCAGGCGGGCACCAGCGTCCTTGTCGATACCGAAAAGTTTGCTGAGGCCCGCGCCTCAGCCATTGATTTTGCGCGGATTATCCTGGGCAAAACCGCGGCCAAGCCCGGTTTCTTTGGCTGTTTTGGCCTGCACGAGTGGGCTATGGCCTATAAGTCGGTGGAGAATAACATCCGCCACGACTACCTAGAACTGCGCCTGGGGGCAGAGGGCACCGACCGGGTGGTTGAGAGCCATAAAATTAGGTGCTCCCACTTCGATGCCTTCCGGTTCTTCATGCCCCAGGCGGTGCCCATGAACGAGCTACAGCCCACGCGCGAGCAACAGCGCAACCTAGAGCAGCCAGCCTGCCTGCACGCCAACATGGATATCTACAAGTGGGCCTACAAACTCCTACCCCTGATACCCTCGCACCTGGTCATGGACTGCTTCGAACTGGCCTGGGACGTGCGCGAACTCGACATGAAAGCCGCCCCCTACGACCTAAAGGACTGGGGTTATGAGCCGGTTGCCATTGAAACCCCTGAGGGTAAGGCCGAGTACGTGCGCCAGCAAAGGCTCTTCGCCGACCGGTCTGTGGCCCTGCGGCAGAGGTTGCTCAATGCTATCGAGTGCGTCTAAGCCTGTGGGCACGGGTTGCCTCTCGACCGCGAGGGGACCTGAAAACTTAAAAGGGACCGCGTAGTATGCGGTCCCTTTTAGGTTTTGCGGTCCCCTTTCAGCGTGTTCAGCTTGCCGGAGCCTAGAGCTTGACCACCATCTTGCCGGTGTTAGCACCCTGCATCATGGCGATGAAGGCTTCGATGGTGGAGTCGAGCCCCTCGTAGACGGTCTCGTCATAGGCGATCTTGCCGTCGGCAAACCAGCGGCCCATCTTTTCGCGGAACTCGGGGGCGACGTCCAGGTACTCCCCCAGGGTGAAGCCCTGCATGGTCAGGCCCTGCTTGACCATGTTGGTCATGTTGTCGGGGCCGGGGGCGGTCTCGTTGGTGTTGTAGGCAGAGATCGCGCCGCAGAGCGCCAGGCGGCCACCGCGGTTCATCACGTCGAGAGCGGCTTCGAGGTGGTCGCCGCCGACGTTGTCGAAGTAGACGTCTACGCCATCTGGAACCAGCTCGGGCAGGGCCTGCCGCACGGGGGCCTCCTTGTAATTGAGGGCTGTATCGTAGCCGTATTTACTGGTCAGCAGCTCAACCTTCTCAGCCGATCCAGCGCTGCCGACAACGCGGGAGGCGCCGAGTAGGCGGGCGATCTGCCCGACGGCGGTGCCCACGGCACCCGCTGCGCCAGAGACGAACACGACGTCGCCTTCTTTCAGGTGGGCGATGCGGGTCAGGCCTGCGTAGGCGGTCATTGCCGTCATGCCCAGCATGCCAAGGTAAAGCGAGGACGGCGCCCCGGCAGGCAGTTCCGGCAGGGCGGTAAACTCGCGAGCGGCGCCTTGGGCGTAGTCTGCCCAGCCCTGCTGGTGCGAGACCAGGGTACCTACGGGCAGGCTTTCATCGTGCGATTCAACAACGCGTCCGACGGCCCCGCCGGTAATACGTTCGCCCAGGTTGTAGGGGGCTACGTAGCTCTTAGCGTCGTTCATGCGTCCGCGCATGTAGGGGTCAACCGAGATGAACTCGTTTTTAACGCGTACCTGGCCATCAGCGAGCTCAGACAGGGTAACGGTGGCAAAGTCAAAGTTGTCGGAGGTAGGCCAGCCGCTGGGGCGGGAGGCAAGGCGGATTTCACGTGCTTGTGTCATGATTTTTCCTTTCGAACGCTGTTTAACCAGTTCTACGCCTGTGGGCGACTTTTGTTAAAGGACTGCGCCAAGAGCGATCAAGATGACGGCGAGCAGCGGGAAGGCACCCTGTTTCATGGCGGCGGAGCGCTTGTCGGGTGAGGTGATGAAGAGGACGGCTGCGGCGGCCAGCATTGACCCGGTACCGGCGAGCATGAGGGCTAGGCCCACGGCGGGGGCACCGGCGAAGTGGGCCACGGCACCGGCAGCGGCGATGATTGCCAGGAAGAGGTTGTAGAAGCCCTGGTTGTAGGCCATTTCCTTGGTCTGTTCGGCTGATTCACGGCTCATGCCGAAGACTGGCAGGGCTCGGGTGGTCCAGGCGAAGGATTCGAGGTAGAAGATAAAAACGTGCAGGGCGACGGCGAGCAGTAGGGCGATGATACCGGCGATGGTCAAGGGGATATCCTTTCATAGGTTTTTGTAACGCTTATTCCAATATATACTAGAATGGTCAGTACACAATTTTTTTAGCTATGAAACGAGGCACACCATGGGGCGCACAGCAACCTTCGACCGAGCGGACGCCGTCAGGGCAGCTCGCGGCGTCTTTTGGGACCGGGGCTACGAGGCAACCTCAATCCCCGACCTTGAACAGGCAACCGGCCTCAAGCGCTCCAGTCTCTACCACGCCTTCGAGTCGAAAAAGGGGCTTTTTGACGAGGTGGTAGAGAACTACCTGGCAGAAAGCGTCCGTCCGCTCCTTGCCCGCATCACCAGCGGTGACGCGAAGCCCGATGCCCTCAACGACTACTTTGCGACCCTCACCAGTTCCATCAGCTCTGCCGATAGCCACCCCGGCTGCCTGCTCATAGCGGCAGCTAACGCCCCGGTGGGCACCGACCCAGTGGTCAGCGCAGCCGTCAGCGGCTACTACGACGAGTTGTTTGCCGCCTTCCGTGCGGGGCTGGGCAGGGCGCGTCCGCACCTCACCGAGGCCGAAGCGGACGGTCAAGCCCGCACCCTGGTTGCCCTCACCATCTCAGCCCTGGCCCTAGCCCGAACCAACAAAACCCTCGCCCTAGCCAACCTGCAGGCAGCGCAGGCGCTCCTGGCCGTTCAGGACTAAACAAAACGCCGACGGCCCGCCCGCTGGGCAAACGCGTCAAGCGCTTCCGTCAAGGCAGGGGCAGACCAGGCATTTTGCCCGCGCACTTTCTGCTCCCGCCGCAAGATACCGGTTTCTACCAGGGAATCAATAATGCGATAGGTGGTAGATCTAGCCACCCCCGCGTATTCTTCTAGCATTCCAGCCGTGAAAGCTGGCTCTGAGCAGCAGAACCTTGCCACCCTACGCACCGCTTCAGTCACTCTCGGACGCGAGGCAAGAATCTGCTCATAAAACTGTTCAATATCCTGGGCAAGCAAACGAGTATTAGCCAGCGATGATTCAATGGCATCCACAAAACACAGGATGATGGGCTCTATATCCCCGCGCCTATACGCCTCCAGGGCAGAAACATACCCCTCAAGGTCATAAAGCAAACCGCTCGACAGGGGAACCACCACATACTGCGTCACTCCGCGCGCCTTTAGCAGAGATGAGATGAGCGCTCTCCCGGTACGCCCATTCCCATCTGTAAAAGGGTGAATAGTTTCAAATTGGGCATGAGCAAGAGCCGCCTGCACGGTAGGATCAAGGTCCCGGCGCCCCAAAAAGACAACGAGGTCTTCAAGCAACCCAGGCACATCCTCCCAGGCAGGTGCTACGTACCTGGCTGTGACAGGGGATTCTCCCCCAATCCACACCCATTCTTTTCTCAGCTCACCGGCATCACCTTGAACACCCGCTGTAAGCTCCTCGTGCATAGTCAGCAAAGCGTCGATGCTGAGTTCGTGGGCAACGTCGATTGCAGCTTTCATGGCGCGGACGTTGCGGGCGACAAGTTCGGCATTACCCCCTACCGGCGCACCAAGTGCAGCAAGCGAGAGTTTTCGAGCATTTACCGTCAGATTTTCAATCTGTGAACTTGTGGCAGATTCTCCGCGCAAAAGCACCGTAGCGAACGGGAAGTGAGCAAATGATGCCTGTTCATGATCGAACCTTGTCATAGCCACTGATGCCGCAGATGCGCTAGCCAGCACATCTGCACTGAGCCTCACAGGAGCCTCAGAAATATGCGGAACGTGCGGCACCTGAAAAGTACCTCGATTTTTCCGCTGGCTCCGACGAGAGGCCAAGGAGTCACGGTGCACCCACAATCGCTCTGTATATGTAAGAGATGGCCAACCCTGCATGTTTCCTCCTGCGAGTCTCTCTTGAGAAAATGCACCTCAATTTTCCCATTAAGCTGTTTATATAGAAAATCACGGTTTATTTTCCCAATATCTACTCGTCAGCAGCGAGCGTGCGCCATATCGCCGAGCGTGCGGTTGCCGGGCGCACGCTCAGCGATATAACGCACGCTCGTCATGACCGGACGCCGCAGAAAAGCCCCGCGCCCCACCGTCTCACTTTGGCGCATGCGGTGCCCCAACCCGGTAAAATGAGACCTGGCTCTATATAGATTCCAGCACCCAAGGAGTGCCCATTCATGGCCCGTATTGTTGTTGACGTTATGCTCAAGCCCGAAATCCTCGACCCCCAGGGCAAGGCTATCGCTCACGAGCTTCCCCGTATCGGTCTGAATAACTTCACCGATGTTCGTCAGGGTAAGCGTTTTGAACTAACCGTTGATGGTGAAGTCACCGAAGAACTGCTCGCGCAGGCCCGCCAGGCAGCTGAAGAGCTGCTGTCTAACCCCGTGATTGAAGACGTCGTCAACGTCGAAGCTCTGGAGGACTAAAAGACGTGGCAGAATCCCTCGCAGCAACCGAAGTGCCCCTGGTGGGCGACTTCTCCCAGCCCACTCCCAACCCTGCCCTGGCCGATGTGCGCGTTGGCGTCATCACCTTCCCCGGCACCCTGGACGACCGCGACGCCTCCCGCGCCGTCCGCCTGGCAGGTGGCACCCCCGTACCGCTGTGGCACGATGAAGCAGCTCTACACGATGTAGATGCTGTGATTGTGCCCGGCGGTTTTTCGTATGGTGACTACCTGCGCGCAGGCGCTATCGCAGCGAAGGCCCCGGTCATGAGCAAGGTCGTTGAAGCAGCTAGCGCAGCTGGAACCTCGGGTTCCGCTCCCCTGCCGGTGCTCGGCATCTGCAACGGTTTCCAGATTCTGACCGAAACCCATCTGCTGCCCGGCTCCATGATTAAGAACGATCACCGCAAGTTCATCTGCCGCGATCAGACCCTGCGCGTTGAGACCAACCAGACTGCCTGGACCGGTGACTTCGAAGCGGGCCAGAACATCGTGGTTCCCCTCAAGAACCAGGACGGTCAGTACGTCGCCGACGCCAAGACCCTTGAGGCTCTTGAGGCTGAAGGACGCGTGGTGTTCCGCTACGTGGACGTTAACCCCAACGGCTCCCGCAACGACATCGCCGGTATCGCCAACGAGCGCGGTAACGTCGTGGGCCTCATGCCCCACCCCGAGCACGCGGTCGAGCCCGGCTTCGGCCCCTCGTCCTCCGGTTTTGGCACCGTGGGTCTGCGCGGTGGCGCGGACGGCCTGGGCGTCTTCACCTCCGTACTCAACCAGCTGGTTTCGGCCTAAACGCCTCGCATAAGGAATAAGAATTTTGAGCGAAAAGAAGTTTAACCTCGATACCGTTGAGCACGCCGCTGCCACCCCCGACACCGAGCTGCCCTGGGCTGAGCTGGGTCTGAAGGAAAACGAGTTCGAGGATATCAAGAAGATTCTCGGCCGCCGCCCCACCGCAGCCGAGCTGGCCATGTACTCGGTCATGTGGTCAGAGCACTGCTCCTACAAGTCCTCCAAGGTTCACCTCAAGCAGTTCGGTGCCAAGGTCACCGACGAGATGAAGAAGGACCTCATGGTCGGTATCGGCGAGAACGCCGGTGTGACCAACATTGGCAACGGCTGGGCCGTGACCTTCAAGATTGAGTCCCACAACCACCCCTCCTACGTTGAGCCCTACCAGGGTGCAGCGACCGGCGTGGGCGGTATCGTGCGTGACATTATCTCAATGGGTGCCCGCCCCGTGGCCGTCATGGACCCCCTACGTTTCGGTGCCATCGACCACCCCGACACCGCCCGCGTCCTGCCCGGCGTTGTGTCTGGTGTTGGCGGCTACGGCAACTCCCTGGGCCTGCCCAACATCGGCGGCGAGGTCGAGTTCGACGAGTGCTACCAGGCCAACCCCCTGGTCAACGCCCTGGCTGTGGGTATCATGCGCCACGAGGACATCCGCACCGCTAACGCCTCAGGTACCGGCAACAAGGTGATTCTCTTTGGCGCCCGCACCGGTGGCGACGGCATTGGCGGCGCTTCCGTGCTGGCCTCTGAGTCCTTCGACGACACCAAGCCCTCCAAGCGCCCCGCTGTGCAGGTGGGCGACCCCTTCGCTGAGAAGGTGCTGATTGAGTGCTGCCTGGAGCTCTTCAAGAACTCCATCGTTGAGGGCATTCAGGACCTCGGCGCCGCAGGTATCTCCTGCGCCACCTCCGAGCTGGCCTCCAACGGCGACGGCGGTATGCACGTCGACCTGACCAAGGTTCTGCTGCGCGACCCCACCCTGACCCCGGGCGAGATTCTCATGTCTGAGTCCCAGGAGCGCATGATGGCGGTTGTGACCCCCGAGAACCTGAGCCGCTTCGAAGACATCATGAAGAAGTGGGACGTCGAGTACTCCATTCTGGGTGAGGTCACCGGCTCCGGCCGCCTGACCATCGAGTGGCAGGGCGAGATTATCGTCGATGTGGACCCCAAGACCGTCGCTCACGACGGCCCCACCTACGAGCGTCCTTACGCCCGCCCCGAGTGGCAGGACGCCCTGCAGGCCGACAAGTTCACCGGCTCGGAGGCGGACGACGCCCGCCCCACCGGCGCTGAGCTGGGCGAGGCTATCAAGGCCTTTATGGCTGCCCCCAACATGTGCTCCAAGTCCTGGATTACTAACCAGTACGACCGCTACGTTCAGGGCAACACCGCTCTGTCTATGCCCGATGACTCCGGCGTGATTCGTGTGGACGAAGAGACCGGCCTGGGCGTTGCCCTGGCAACCGACTCTAACCCCCGCTTCACCAAGCTCGACCCCTACGAGGGTGCGAGGGCGTCCCTGGCTGAGGCCTACCGCAACGTGGCTACCGTGGGCGCCCGTCCCGTGGCTGTCTCTGACTGCCTGAACTTCGGTTCCCCCGAGGATCCGGACATCATGTGGCAGTTCGCTGAGGCCGTGCGCGGTATCGCTGACGGCTGTATGGAACTGGGCGTACCCGTGACCGGCGGTAACGTCTCCCTCTATAACCAGACCGGCGGCAAGGCCATTAACCCCACCCCCGTGGTTGCCATGATGGGCGTGATGGACGACGTCACCCGCCGCACCCCCTCCGGCTGGGCTCCTGAGCATGACGGCCAGGCCCTCTACCTGCTGGGCACCACCCGCGACGAGCTGGACGGCTCCGAGTGGGCCCGTTTCAAGGGCCACCTGGGCGGCCTGCCCCCCAAGGTTGACCTGGCTGCCGAGAAGCTGCTGGGCGACATGCTGGTGAACATGAGCCGCGACGGCATGATTGATGCTGCCCACGACGTCTCTGCCGGCGGCCTGGCTGCTGCCCTGGTTGAGGGCTGCCTGCGCTTTGGCGTCGGTGCCCGCGTTGGCCTGGGTGAGGTTGCTGAGCGCGACGGTATCGACCTCTTCACCCTGCTCTTCTCTGAGTCCCTGGGCCGCGTGGTTGTGTCTGTGCCCCGCTCCGAGGAAGTTCGCTTCAAGGACATGTGCACCGCCCGCGACTACCCCTTCGCCCGCATCGGCGTGGTCGATGCCGCCTCTAACGCCCTGGATATTCAGGGTGAGGTCGCTATCGACCTGGACGAGCTGCGCGAGGCTCACGAGGGCACCCTCGCCCGCCACTTCGGCGAGGTTGCCCCCAGCTAGCCTCTAGCTACACGGTGTAAGGACGCCGCCGCGCCCCTCCCCTGCCTTCGGGCAGGCAGGTGCGTGGCGGCGTCCTTCTGTCTTAGCCTGTGCAGGGTTCTTGGGCTGTGTGCAGAGAAAACCCTGCACACAGCCCAAGAAACCTGCACACCTCCAGTCTGGCTCACCAGACACCGGTCTCCCACAGCCGCTGCCGGAGAGTAGCAGGGTGCGACATCAGCTCCTTCCAGCGCGTACGCACCACCTTCCAGCCAGCCATCTCTAATTCGCGATGCCGTCGATGTTCCGCCTGAACTACGTCGTCAGCGCGGCCATAGACTCCCGAATACTTCACCTCACCGTCGACCTCAAGAATGACCCCCAACTCAGGCCAAGCGAAGTCAGCACGATAGACACGTCCATAGTGGGTGAATACCTCGAACTGCTCCTGAGGTAGAGGCAGATTCCACTCATAGATAAGGTCGCGCGCGATTGTCTCAGCCGGAGAATCTGCTAAAGCGCTCAGTCTCTGCCCCACGGCAAGCGCAGCTCCACCCGCCTCAGCCAGAGCAGCACGTGCCGACGCTACAGATATAACACCCTGCCGCAGAAAATAATCACCAATCACCAGCGCCTCAACGCGAGGTAGAGATAAGGCCACATCGCGCAGAGTTTGCCCCGGAGCAGCAACAGAAGCCCCTACTACCAGCTGAGCCTCGCGAACTACGTCCGTGCGTCCGCGATGCGCTGTTACTGAAGGGCGGTGCTGTACAGAAGCTGACGCAAAACTCATATGCACCTTGTGAGGTAGGGTTAGGAGCGGAGCTCCTAACCAAAGCGCAGCCGACTGGTGACTCAGCACCCCGCTCGGCACCGTTTTGATATGCGCAGCGTGGTGGGCTATGCATCTCTGGCGAGTGCCCCACTGGTTCCATATAGAGGTCTCAATATAGATCCCCTGCTTGATTTTGGTGTAGTAACCAGACCTAAAACGGGTCGAAGCTACAGAGGGGCTTACACCGATATCTTGTAAATCTTTAAGGCAGCGCACCTGCTGGTAAATCTCTGCAACATCATTCATAAGGGCAGTGTCACCGACCCCGTTCACCTCTTGCAAGGGGTGTGAACATCGCAGGCTCTTTTGGTTCACAAACAGGTCATATAGCAGCCAGGCCTGTGGATAAGTCGGGTGCGTTAGCGTGGCAGTTACCGACCCGGGGAGCGTCCTTCTTTCTTAACCCTGTGCAGGGTTCTTGGGCTGTGTGCAGAGAAAACCCTGCACACAGCCCAAGAAACCTGCCCAGACCTATGCTCCTTCCCCCAGCGCTTCCAGGGCACTGTTGGGCAGGACGTCCGCGAGCACGTTCATCACGATTGTGCTGTAGAGCTGGGAGAAGCTATCAAGGCGCACAAAGAACTCGTCCTCGCTCAAATCAGCGAGTGAAGCGATAGACCCCAGCAGCCCGTTGATAAGGAAGGTGTGGGTGACTAGGAGCAGGTCGGGGTCGCTACCGTCACCGCGCAATAGCCCCTGTTCAATCCACATAGCGCGCACGGTGGCCCTGAATCTGTCAGAGGCTTCAGCCTGGGGGCTACTTGCCAGCTGGCGGGCTAGGTAGCGGATAAGGTCAAGGTTCTCATCGTAGAAGGCCCGCACCGTGCTACTGCTCAAATCGTGGCTCGCGATAAGCCGCACGATACCGCGGAACTTTTCGGTAGTCAGCCGCTGGTTTTCTGCTTCAGCGCGCACCGCGGCGAGGTTTTCAAAGTGGTAATAGAAGGTGGTGCGGTTACACCCAGCACGTTTGAGAATCTGGTCGACGGCGATGTCGGGGAAGGCTCGCTCAGCTGCTAGTGCCCAGTAGGCTTCGGTGATGCGCTGACGGGCGCCGGGTTGGGCTGAGTCTTTGCGAGGACGGGCCATGGTCTCCTCCTAAAAAATGCAACAAAGTGTTGTACTAAGTCTAATTTAGCCCGGGCGGGGTGATTTTAGGATTAAATACAACAAGTTGTTGCATTAGAAAGGCACAGACATGGCAGGCTCAACAGTCGCCACTGACTCACACACCCAAACCTCCAGCCCCAAACGCTGGATTCTCCCCCTTCTCGCCCCGATTATCGGCCTGCTGGTCGCCGACCTCATAGTGACCCCCATGCTGGGAGCTAAGGCAGAAAACCTGCCGGTAGCTATCGTCAATGCAGATTCAGGTATCACCCTACCGACTGGTGAAACCATCAACGCCGGAGCCCAGGCAGTTGAAAATCTCACCTCCGCTGACCAGCAGGTTCTTGACTTCACCCTGGTCACTAGCGGCCAGTCGGCCGAGGAACTCCTTGAGGACGAGGGCTACTACGCCGTTCTTGAAATTCCAGCTGACTTCTCTCAGGCTGCCGCAGCAGCACAGGCTGGAGGCGGCGAGGCGTCCGCACTTACCGCTACCGTAGACCAGTCCAAGACTATGATGGGCGTGCAAACCGCAACCAACGCCCTGACCGCCATGAGCCAGAACTCGCCGGTGGCTATCAATGTGACCACCATAAACAAGATTCCCACCGAGTGGGGTTTTGCTGGCAGCTTCGCCCCCATGATGCTCTTTATTGGCACCTTCATCAGTTCACTGGTGTCGTCCATCCTGCTTGCCGGATCCCACTCCGTTTCTAAGGCTCGCGGCACCACAGCTTGGGTGAACGCTGGTCTGCAGGTAGTTTATGGGGCCGCAGCAGCACTGCTGGTTGGCTTCGGCGCAACCTGGCTAGTGCAGTCTATTACTGGCTTTGAGCTGCCCTTCACAGAACTGGCCCTCTTCTTGAGCGCCCTATCTGCTGGTTATATTGCCCTGACCACCGGCTTCCTTGACCTACTGGGCACTAAGGGCGTGGCCCTATCGGCCCTCACCATGCTGCTGGGCACTGCGAACCTCAGCATCCCCCGCCAGTTCCTGCCGGCCTTCTGGAGCGAGTGGATTTACCCCTGGATTCCCGCCCGTTTCGCAGGGCAGGGAGCACGCGACATCCTCTATGCAGGCGAGGCTTGGCTGAACTCCAACACCGGCGCCTTCTTCTGGCTGGTAGCCATCGGTCTGGCCCTCATTGCGGTAGCAGCCCTTAAGAACCGCGCCCCCAAGGAGCTAGCCGCCTAACCCACACCATTACCGCTCAGCAACACCCAGAGCGCACCCAAGGACGCCTGCTCCGGCTCACGCAAGCCGGGGCAGGCGTCCTTTTGCTCTAGTCCCTCTAGTCCCGTGCAGGGTTCTTGGGCTGTGTGCAGAGAAAACCCTGCACACAGCCCAAGAACCCTGCACACAGCATGGAGGCCCCTAGCTACACACCTATGAGGCTAGGCTCTCACCCAGCTGCGCAAACACACGGGTGTTGTAATCAAACCCAGCTAGGGCCTCATCAACCAGGGCGTCACGCTGGGCGTCCGTCAGCGGGGCATCGTCCAGAAGACCCCGGTAGGAGTCCTTGAATACCTTGGGCTTCGGGAGCGCCTCAAATCGGTACATGCTCAGAGCCTCAGCGGGCACACCGTAGTGCCGGGCGACCAGGGCAGCCACAGCCTGCCCGCCCGACAGGTCGCCCAGGTAGCGCAGGTAGTGGTGGGCCAAGAAGCGTTCGGGGGCGGACGCCGTCGCCCGGATAGCTGCCGCATAGTCAGCGGTTGCCGGTAGCGGCTGGTCACTGGTGGGGCCGCCCAGTTCAGCTAGGTCAGCCTTGATAGAAGCAAGCCGGTCAAGGCCCTCGAGCACGAAGGGTTCGGTGATGGGGTTGGGGTGGGCGCGGAAGCCGGCTGCTACTTCTTCGAGGGCCTCATAAATATAGACGTACTGGGTTAGCAGCATGCGGTATGCCTTACGGTCGAGCTTGCCGCCCATCAGGTCGGCCATGAAGCTGGAGTGTTCTGCCTGCTCGTGGCGGGCAGCAGTTTCTGCCTTAAGGCGGGCTGAGAAGGTAGGACGCTCGGTATCGGCGAGAGCGGTGGTCATGGGCCCTCCTTGGTTGGGGGCTAGATTAACACTATTTATTGACAGACTGTCACCAAGAAAGAATTAAGTCAAGTACTTGTAACCTATTTTTATTAGGGTTGCCTTAATGCTAGTTTAGGCATGCCCTTAAATTTAATAAGGCAGGGCATGTTACGAAATGTGCCCACCCTACACCACATAGTTTTCACGAGGATGCCCATGTCTCCCCAGCACAGCGCCCGGCGCTCCTGCGCCCTCCTAGCCACCGCCGCACTCACCCTGTCAGGCATGACCCTAGCCACCGCGTCCGTAGCCGACGCAGCGGACGCCACCAGCAGCACCGTCGCGGCCGCGTCCGCAACTCACGTCGCCAGCAATGCCCAGCTGACCTGGTCGCTCAAGGACTCCTTCATCCGCTACGTTACCGGCGCTTTTGCCGGTGGTAGCGTCGAGGTAACCGGCGGCCCCAGCTTCAACGGCTCCACGTTCTCCTGGCAGGGGGCCGAGGGCGAGTTCACCGGTGCAAACGGCACTATCTCCTACCCCGGCACCATCCATTTCACCGCCCATAAGGGTGAACTTGATATCACCTACGCCAACCTCAAACTTGTCGTCAACGGCAACCAGGGCACCCTGGTAGCTGATGTGAAGTCCAAGGGCTACAACAGCTCCCCCGATATCGATGCCACCAACGTCCACTTCGCTACCGTAGACCTTTCTGGCGTCACTTTCAGCAACGGCACCGTATCAGCCACTGCTGCTCCCGTTACTCTCACCGCCGACGGCGCAGCAGCCTTCGCCGGTTTCTACAAGGCAGGCGAGGTTTTGTCTCCGCTCACTTTCTCGGCTGACCTGGCTGAAAAGCCCGCAGAGACCCCGGCGCCCACGCCCGAGCCCACCGCTGACGGCGTCACCAATGCAGCGGGCACCGTCACCTGGGGCATCAAGGATTCCTTCCTTAACTACCTGATCGCCCAGAACGCTGTTACTCCCGGCGAAAACACCAGCCTTGAAGGCAACAACTTTGTCTTCGCCGGTGCGACCGCGCAGACAACAGACACCGGCTATTCCATCAGTGTTCCGGGCAGCTTCTCCCTGACGGCCCACGGCGGGGTGCTGAACATTAATCTGCACAGCTTCCGGGTTGTCACCGATGGGGCCCAGGGTTACATCTACGCCACCGGCACCTCAGCCAACACCGGGGAAATCACTGACCAGCCCATCGCCAGCTTCGACGCGAGCGCCCTGACCACCGACGCCGAGGGCAACCTGCTCCTGAGCGGTGTCACCACCTATGCCACAGAGCACGCAGCAAGCATTTTTGGCTCCCGTTACGCTGCGGGCCTGGAGTTTGACCCCCTCTACCTGCGCGTGGCTGCTCCGGTAGTTGAGGACGCGCCCGCCCCGGCTCCCAGCGAGACTCCGGCTCCTGCCCCGAGTGAGACCCCCGCCCCGAGCCCGTCGGCTGAGCCGACTACCCAGCCCACTGCCGAGCCGACCGTCGCTCCCTCAGCCCAGCCTTCTGTTGAGCCGACGGCTGCTCCTTCTGCTCAGCCGACCGTCGTTCCCTCTACCCAGCCCTCCACCAACCCTGCTGACCCGGCACCCCAGTGTGTTCCGGTAACCGTCACTGAGACAGTTGCCGGTGCAACCACTACCCAGGCTGACGGGACCGTCTCAGCTGCTACTTTCGACTGGGGTGTGCGTTCCTCCTTCCGTAACTATATCGGCGGTGGTATCGCTAAGGGCAGTTGGGAACTCAGCGACACAACTTACTCCAACAGCACCTTTAACTGGGCAAACGGTAGTGGCACCTACTCCAACGGCAAGGGCAGCATCTCCTTTACCGGTTCGGTGCGTTTCACCGGCCACGGCGGTACCTTGAACACTCTGATGGCTAACCCCCGCCTTGAGATCAACGGCTCAACCGGCACCCTCTACCTGACCGTAAGTTCTAATGACATGAAGGGGCAGACAACCCACCACGGTGAGGTGCCCTTCGCCAATGTCGATTTGGCTGGCCTGACTGTTAACGGATCCAGCATTAGCGTCAGCGGTGCTTCTGCCACCCTAACTGCTGAGGGCGAAGTTGCCTTCGCTGGCTTCTACTCAGCAGGTATGGCCCTTGATCCCATCAGCTTCACCGGCACCCTGGGTTCAAAGACCGTCACCGGCGCTTCCCAGACTATTGAGAAGACCCAGTATGTCTCTCAGAATGGCGCTAACTGCGATGCCCTCAACGCTGAGGCAGAGCGGAAGGCTGAGGCTGCCCGCGCTGCCGCCCAGGGTAGCAAGCTGGCGAACACCGGTGCTTCAGTCGGTGCCCTTGTTGCTGTGGGTGCCGCCCTGCTGGCTGCTGGTGCTGTGGTGGTAGCCCGCCGCCGCGCGTCCTAATTCTCCCTTTCCCGGGTGGGAGCCGGAATCTACCCGGTTCCCACCCCCTTTCTTTCTCTCAGGAGGTTCTGGTGCTCACGCGCTCTTTTTCTTCCCTGCCCCTGCGCCGGGGTTTTTCTGTTCTGAGTGCGACCCTGGTTCTGGCGGTGACGGCCTGCTCAGGGTCAGCAGATAGCGGGGCGGACGCCGCCACCACAGGCCCGCAGACAGGGGCAGCTTCGTCATCGGTTGAGGGTCTGGCAGAGTCATCGGCAACGGCCGGGGGCATTGAGGCTCCTGCCAGTGAAGAGGTGCACCGCACCGCCCTGCAGCAGGCCGAGGACTACCTCAAAGCCAATGCTGTAGAGAACCCCAAGAGCCTGACAGGTCTAGCCACGGCGGCGTCCGTGCCCGACGTGCTGCCGATTGAGAACCCGCAGGCCCCGCAGCTGCCGGTGACCGTCACCGATTTTCAGGGTACCGAGGTGACCGTGACCAGCGCCGACCGTATTCTGGCCCTGGATATGTACGGCACCCTAGCCCAGACTGTCGTCGCTTTGGGGCTGGGCGACAACCTGGTAGGACGAGTCACGTCCTCAACCGAAACGACCCTGGCAGACCTGCCCCTGGTGACCCAGAACGGCCACGATATTTCGGCTGAGGCGGTTCTTTCTCTCGCCCCGACCGTGGTGCTCATGGACACCACCAACGGCCCCCTCGAAATTACCGAGCAGCTGCGCTCCGCCGGGGTGACCGTGGTGCATTTTGACCCCTCGCGTTCCTTGAGCCAGGTAGTGCCGCAGATTGAGGCGGTTGCGCAGGCTCTGGGAGTTCCGGACGCCGGCGCCCAGCTGGGTGCCCGGGTGCAGGCTGAGATTGATTCGGCGCTAGCCACCATTGCCGAGGTTGCCCCGCAGGATTCGGCGCAGAAGGTGGGCATGGCCTTCCTCTACGTTCGGGGTACTGCCGGTGTCTTCTTTATCCTGGGTGACGGTTCAGGGGCCGATGAGCTGATTACCGCCCTGGGTGGTCGCGATGTGGCCAGTGAGGGCGGGGCTTCGGGTACCGTGCCCGCTAACGCCGAAGCGCTCTCGCGGGCTAACCCCGACCTGATCCTCACCATGACCGGCGGGGTGGAGTCCACCGGCGGTATCGAGGCCTTCTTCGCCCGCCCCGGGGTAGCTGAAACAACTGCCGGCGCAAACCAGCGCGTGGTCGACATGGCAGACGGCCAGGTTCTCTCGTTCGGGCCCAACAGTGCTGCGGTGCTGCTGTCGTTGGCCACCGCTATCTACACCCAGCAGTAGGTTCTTGTGCAGGTACGTTCTTCTACCCTCACGGCGGTCTTTACCGCCCTGCCCCTCCTGCTACTCGGCACGGTACTCATATCAGCTAGCCTGGGCCAGTTTGAGATTCCCCTCCCCCAGGTTGCCGGGGGTATTCTGCGCAACCTGGGGCTGGCGTCCGCCGACCCTGCCGTGCAGCTGGCAGACGCTACCCTCTGGAATATCCGCCTACCCCGCATTCTGCTGGGGCTGCTGGTGGGTGCCGCTTTGGGGGCGTCCGGCGCCCTGATGCAGGCGGTCTTTGGCAACCCGCTGGCTGAGCCGGGCATCATCGGTATTTCAGCCGGGGCTGCGGTGGGGGCCTGCGGGGCTATTGTGCTGGGGCTGAATGCCCTGGGTATGTTCACCGTGCCCCTCTGCGCCTTCGCCTGCGCGCTAGCCACCACCGCCCTGGTGTACCTCTTCTCCCGCTCCGGCGGGCGGGCAGAGGTGCTGTCGATGATTCTCACCGGTATTGCCGTAACCGCCGTGGCTAACGCCCTGATTGCCCTGATGGTCTTTATCGCCGACGACGCCAGCCGCGACCAGATTATCTTCTGGCAGATGGGCTCCCTGAACGGGGCGACCTGGGCGGCGGTAGCCACCAGTGCCCCGATTGTGGGTCTCGGTATTATCGGTAGCTTTCTCTTGGCCCGGCAGCTCAACCTGCTCGCCCTGGGTGAGCGGGCCGCTGCCCACTCGGGTGTTCATGTAGAGCGCCTGCGCCTGGCAGCCATCGTCTGCACCGCCCTGCTCACCGGGGCCGCAGTCGCCTACGCGGGCATTATCGCTTTTGTGGGTCTGATTGTGCCGCACCTGCTCCGCATGGTGGTGGGGCCCTCCAACCGGGTGCTCCTGCCGGCATCGGCCCTGGGCGGTGCCCTGCTCATTGCGGCCTCCGACCTCGCCGCCCGTACCCTGGTGAGCTTCGCCGACCTGCCCATCGGTATCTTCACCGCCCTGGTGGGCGGCCCCACCTTCTTTGTTCTGCTCCGCCGAACCCTGACCAAGGGGGCCCTGTGACCGCACCTTTACTCGTCGCCGATTCGGTCAGCTACCGGGTGAACGGGCGGCAGATTCTGCACAACGTCTCGCTTGAGGTTGCCCCCGGTGAGGTTCTAGCTCTTATCGGCCCCAACGGGGCGGGTAAATCGACCCTGCTGTCCCTGCTGGCAGGGGATGCTGCCCCCAGCTCGGGGCAGGTTACCCTGGGCGGACGTCCGCTGGCAGACTACCGGCCGGTAGAGCTGGCCCGCACCCGTGCCATGCTGTTGCAGCACACCTCGGTAGCCTTCTCCTACACCGTGCAGCAGGTGGTCCAGATGGGCCGGGCTCCCTGGCGGGGCACCGATCAAGCCCAGAAGGATCACGAGATTGTCGCCGCCGTCCTTGCCGACACTGATACCGGGCACCTGGCGGGCAGGGACGTCCGCACCCTCTCGGGCGGCGAAGCCGGCCGCACCCACCTGGCCCGGGTCTTTGCCCAGCGCACTCCCCTGCTCCTGCTCGACGAGCCCACCGCCGCCCTCGATATTCTGCACCAGGAGCAGACCCTCACCCGCGCCCGCGCCTACGCCCGGCAGGGGGCTGCTGTGGTGGTGGTCCTTCACGACCTCGATGTTGCAGCCTCTTACTCTGACCGGCTGGTGCTTCTTGCCCAGGGGCAGGTGGTGGCGCAAGGACGCCCGCAGCAGGTCTGCACCGCCGAGCGGCTCAGCGCGGTCTACGGCCACCCTATCGAGGTGCTCACCCACCCGGTGACCGGGCGCCTGCTGGTGCTTCCTGCCCGCGACTGAGGCTGTTTTCATCCTTGAGACGGACGTGTACCCTCGGCTTCTCCCACTAGACTGGTTACTACCCTGACCAGCCCGACGCCCAAGGAGCCCCTATGTCTCACACCGCGCCTGCACACCGCGTGAATGTGAGTACCCCTCCAGACAGCGTCCTTGAGGCCGGTGGGCTCACCAGCGAGCAGGTCGCTGAGCGTACCTCTGCCGGGTTAGTGAATACGCAGAATAATGCGACCTCCCGCTCTACCGCCACCATTATCCGCACCCACCTGTTCACCATGTTTAACCTGGTGCTGGGGCTCTGCGGGCTGGCGGTGATTCTGGTGGGTTCCTGGCTCGATACCCTTTTCCTTTTGGCTGCTATTGCCAACGTGGTCATCGGCTTCACCCAGGAGTTCTCGGCGAAGCGTCAGCTAGACCGCATTGCTCTGCTGCGCCGAGACCCCGCCACCGCCCTGCGCGATGGCAAGCTGGTGCCGGTTGCCCTCGATGAGCTGGTTCTTGACGACGTTGTGCTGCTCAAGCGCGGGGACCAGGTTCCTGCCGATGCCGTGGTGCTCACCAGCGACGGCCTGGACCTTGATGAATCCCTGCTCACCGGCGAAAACGACCCCGTCGGCAAGGTACCGGGGGACGGCGTCCTATCGGCTTCATCCGTGATTGGGGGGTCGGGCAAGGTGCGGCTGACGGCGGTGGGGGCTACCTCCCGTGCCGCGAAAATTACGGCCGAGGCCCGCCAGTTCACCACCATCCATTCGGAGCTCCGGGCGGGTATGGAGCGGGTGGTTACCTGGATTACCTGGGCCCTGATTCCCATCATTGCAATTGTACTGAACGGGCAGATGCAGGCCGCTGGCGGCTGGCACCTGGCCCTTGATTCCGGTGCCTGGCGTGATGCCCTGATTACCTCTGTCTCGTCAGTGGCCTCCATGATTCCCCAGGGCCTGGCCCTGATGACCACGATTTCCTTTGCCGTGGCATCGGTTAAGCTGGCCCGCACCGAGGTGCTGATTCAGGAGCAGCCCGCCGTTGAGGTGCTGGCCCGCGTTGATACCGTCTGCTTCGATAAGACCGGCACCCTGACCGAGGGCGGGGTGCGCTTTGATTCGGTTCGCTCCCTGACCGGGCAGGTGCTCTGGGCAGAGACCGGGCATCAGGACGCCGCCGCCGCTTCCCGGGTTAAGGACGGCTGGGCTGCCGCCCTGGGTTGGCTGGGAGCCGACCAGAACGCCAACCCCACCGCGGCTGCCCTGAAAGAGCCCTTTGCTGAGGCAGCGGGCACCGCAGCCCCTGCCGGTGCTAGCGCTCCGGCTGCCGCAGGCGTCCTGCCCTTCTCATCTGCTCTGCGCTTTAGCGGCGTTGAGTTCACGGGCACCGGTGCCTGGCTACTCGGTGCCCCCGAGGCGCTTTTGCCCGAGGGCTCTGCTGCCCGCGACCTGGCCGGTGAGCTGGCCGAGAGCGGGCTGCGTGTGCTGGTGCTGGCCCACGCCCCCGCCCTTATGCGCGAGCCTTCCGGCAAGGTAGCCGCCCGGGTTCCTGCCGGTCATGAGCCCCAGGTACTCGTGATTTTCCGCGAGCAGGTACGCTCCGAGGCTCCCGAAACCCTGGCCTACTTCAGAAGCCAGGGTATCGACCTGAAGGTCTTCTCTGGCGATAACCCCCGCACGGTAGCGGCCGCAGCGGCATCCGCCGGCATGGACGTCTCAGCCGGGGCGGTCGACGCCTCAACCCTGCCCGAATCTGGCCCTGAGCTGGTAGAAGCTGCCCGAACCCACGCCGTCTTTGGCCGGGTCTCCCCCGAACAGAAGAAGAACATGGTGCTGGGTCTGCGCGAGGCCGGGCACGTAGTAGCGATGACCGGCGACGGTATCAACGACGCCCTGGCCCTCAAACACGCCGACCTGGGTATCGCCATGGGCAACGCAGCGCCCGCCACCAAGGCGGTATCGCGCCTGGTGCTTCTCGACGGACGCTTTGACCGCCTACCCGGCGTACTCGCCGAGGGGCGCAAGATTATCGCCAATATCGAGCGGGTCACCAACCTCTTCCTCACCAAGACCGCCTTCGCTATCCTGCTGGGCCTCACCCTGGGTGTACTCTGCTGGAGCTTCCCCTTCCTACCGCGTCAGTACTCCACCGCCGACCTGCTCATTGTGGGGGGTCCTGCCTTCTTCCTGACCATGCTGCCCAACACCCGTCGCTACGTCAGCGGCTTCTTGGGCAGGGCCCTGCACTACGCCCTACCGACAGCCATCATCATCACAGCGGTACTGGTCTTCGTCAACGGCTACGGGCGCGCTCTCGCCGGGGTGGCAACAGCAGAGATTCAGACCGCCACCTTCATCGCCCTTGTACTCATGGGTATCTACAACATCACCACCGTAGTGCGGCCCGTGCGCGGCGTCCGCCTGGCTATCGTGGCGGCCATGTACGCTGGCCTGGTCCTGGCTCTGCTGCTTCCTCCCTCACTCTGGTACCACCAGTTCACCATTCCCACCGGGGCATACTTACTAGCCACTGTAGGATCAGCCGCCCTGGGCTGCCTAGCTATCGAAATCAACCTACGCCTGCACACCGCCTGGTTGCGAGCTAAACACCCCCAGGTACTTGCACAGGGCTAACCTCAGGGAGTACGCTTGAGCACGAACGGGGTTAACACCCCACACTCTATGTAGTCAATCATCAGGATTGTTACTGGCTTAGCAGGCAAGACCTGAGTTGCTATCAGCTCATACGGCACCGGTGCACCCGCACCCACACCCCACTTTTATGAGCACCCGTCTACCCGGATCAGGGCATACGGTTCGATAGGCAACTCGGGTCTTTTTCGTCTTAAACAACCGGCTAGCAGTCCGCACACACCAGTAAGGTTCCACTCGTGAATAACTCACAGATGGGCGAAAAGATTCTCGAAGGCCTGGGCGGCCCCGAGAACATCTCGCACTTTACCCACTGCGCCACCCGCTTGCGCGTGACTCCCAAGTCCAACAGCGCCGTAGACCGCACCAAGATTGAGAACATCCCCGGCGTTCTCTCCATCATCGAGCAGTCCGGCCAGACCCAGGTCGTCCTCGGCGACAAGGTCGAATCTGTCTACAACGAAATGCTCAAGCTGCCCGGCATGAGCTCCGTCGGTGAAAGCTCATCCAAGGGAGCCGTAGCCACCGACGAGAAGAAGGCCGGCGCAATCACCCGCGTCTTCGACGTGCTCTCAGACTCCTTCCGCCCCATCCTCTGGGCGCTGCTGGGCACCTCCATGATCCTGACCCTGATCGTCTTCCTGCAGCAGCTGGGCTACTTCGGTCAGTACACCGACCTCACCGGTCAGGTCGTTAACATCGACATCGTCAACGGCCCCCGCCTGGCCGACGCCGATGCAGCAGCCGCCATGCTCAACGAGTGGCGCGCAGCCTTCCCCTTCTGGTTCATCATGCTGGCAGCCTCCCTGTCAGTCCTGCAGTTCATGCCCATCATGCTGGGTGCAACCGCAGCTAAGCGCCTGGGCGCTAACATGTGGGTCGGTGCGGCTATCCCCGCAGCCCTCATGACCGGCACCTTCCAGGGCTTTGCCGACATCGCGGTAGACGGCGTCGTCCGCGTCCCCTTCCTGGGTCTTGACCTGCCGCTCTACGTCATGAACTACACCGGCCAGATCTTCCCGCCCCTCTTCGCAGCAGCCCTGCTGGCTCCCCTGGAGCGCTTCCTGAAGAAGGTCATCCCCACCATGCTGCACATGGTCTTCGTGCCCATGCTCTCCGTCATGATCCTGGTACCCCTGACCGCCTTCCTCATCGGCCCCATCGGCATCAAGTTCGCTCTGGCTATCTCTGACTTCATCGGCGGCGTCAACGAAATCGCCCCCTGGCTGGTCGGCGGCCTCATCGCCGGTCTCTACCTCTTCATGGTTCCCCTGGGTCTGCACTGGCCCCTGAACGCCGTCATGATTAACAACCTGCAGACCGACGGTGTGGACTTCATCCAGTCCCCCATGGGCGCTTACAACTTCGCTGTCTTCGGCGTTGTCACCGGTGTTGCCATCGTTGCTCGCCGCAACAAGGAACTCCGCCAGACCGCCGTCGGTGCGGCCGCATCGGGTCTGCTCGGTGGTATCTCCGAGCCCTCCCTCTACGGTGTTGTCCTGCGCTACAAGCGCGTCTTCCCCCTGATTCTGGTCCCCGCCATCATCGGTGGTGCCACTATCTCGGCTCTGGGCGTTAAGTCCTACGCCTTCGCCTTCACCTCCCTGATTTCTATCCCCGCTATGCAGCCCTGGTACCTCTACATGATCGGTCTGGCTATCGCCTTCTTCGGCGCCATGGCAGGTGTGCTGATCTTCGGCTACGAGTCTAAGGAGCAGAAGGCTGAAGCAGCTGCTCAGGCAGCAGCCGTTGCAGAAACCGGCATTGGCGAGTCAGCCGCTGAGGCAACCACCCCCGGCGCTGCTGAAAAGCGCACCGAAGCTGCTGCCGCCACCGCAGCCGCAGCCCCCGTTGCAGTTGCTGAGAAGCAGGACGCCGCCCCCTGGGCAGCTGAAGAAGTAGCAGCCCCCGCAGCAGGCACCGTCCTGACCATGGCATCCCCCCTCGAAGGCCAGGCAGTTCCCCTGTCTGAGACCCCCGACCCCATCTTTGCCGCCAAAAAGCTCGGCAAGGGTGCAGCCATCGTCCCCACCGGCAACACCGTGGTAGCCCCCGCCGCCGGTAAGGTCTCCGTCACCATGCCTTCCGGCCACGCTATCGGCCTGAAGCTCGACAACGGTGTAGAACTGCTCATTCACGTGGGTATCGACACCGTCAACCTGAACGGCGAAGGATTCGACGTAAAGGTTGAGAAGGGCCAGCGCGTCAATCCCGGCGATATCCTGCTGACCTTCAACCCCGAGATCATCAAGAACGCCGGCTACTCCCTGGTAACCCCCGTTCTGGTCACCAACACCAACCGCTTCGCTGAGGTTGAGGGCGCTACCGGCGCCGTCCAGCCCGGCTCTGAGCTGCTGAAGGTTACCACCAAGTAACCCCGCCGCAGCCTAGTCGTGCCGCCCCGCATCGTCCTTCCGGACGGTGCGGGGCGGCTTTTTACATTTTGTGCGGTTACCAGCGGGTAATAAGCGCAGTTCAACGGGTTTTAGAATGACTGTATGTTTACCCTGAAATCCTTTTATGACCTGACTCTTGATGAACTCAACGAGATTTACCTGCTGCGCGGGCTGGTCTTTGTGGTGGGCCAGAAGATTACCGAAGAGAACGAAATCGACCGGGCAGACCGGCAGGCCCTGCACTTCTTCCACGCCAATGAGCGCGGCGAGGTGCTGGCCTATCTGCGGCTCTTTGATTTGGCGACATTCTCGGATGAGTCCCACCCGGCAGAGCCCGGCGCCTGGACGCTGGGGCGGGTGGCAGTACATCCGGACGCCCGCGGCACCGGCCTGGGCCGCCGCCTACTCAATGAGGCACTGACCTGGATTGAAGAAAACACTGAGGCCGAACGCATCTCTATTAGCGCCCAGGCCTACCTAGCTGAGGGCTATTACGGGGCGGCAGGCTTTGAAATTATAGGTGAGCCCTACCTTGAGGCCGGTATCGAGCACGTGCATATGGTGCGCCCCATCAAGCGCTAGCAAAAGAAGGAAAGCTGCGCCATTTTATGAGCTAATACGACGCTGTAACGTACTTTTTACATTTTTTTGAAGAGTTTTACATATAAACAGGGGTTTGTGTGGCACAGTTCCCCAAAAGTGACCTAGTATATACATTACGCATCGTGTGATTCACCACACCCAAGAGCTGGGGAGGCTCCCGCCACCCCCGCGCACACAGGGTGAAGATCGCGGACCACAACATACATTTCCCCTTTTCAGCAAGGAGACACTAATGCGCAAGACCCGCATTTCCTCAGCTCTCGGCCTCTCAGCTGTAGCTGCCCTGGCTCTCTCAGCCTGCGCCAGCTCCGACACCGGCGCCTCCAGCACCTCAGGCTCCGACGCAGCTGCATCAGACAAGTCAGTTTCAATTGCTATCACCAACGTTTTCTCCTCACTGAACGTAGGCACCGCTGAAGGTAACTCAGACACCAACGGCATCATCGCCCAGATGACCAACCGTGGCTTCTACACCATCACCAACACCTTCGATATCCGCCACAACGAGTGGTTCGGCACCTACTCCATGACTGAAGAGGGCGAAGGCATCAAGGTTGACTACAAGGTCAACGACGACCAGAAGTGGTCAGATGGCAACGACATCGACAAGGGCGACCTGCTCCTGGCATGGGCTGCTCAGTCAGGCCACTTCGACAGCGAAGACGGCGAACTCACCTACTTCGACTTCGCAGGTGAAACCGCTGGCCTCGGCGGCGCAGAGGTTCCCGTTGTCAGCGAAGACGGCCGCTCCATCTCCTTCACCTACCCCCAGGCTTTTGCTGACTGGGAAATCGCCTACGACATCGATAAGCCCGCCCACGTTGTTGCTGAGCTTGCAGGCATGACCGAAGACGAGCTGATTGCCGCTATCGAGGGTGCAACCCCCGGTGAAGAAAACGAGCAGCTGCGCAAGATTGCAGATGCCTGGAACACCGGCTACAACACCACCACCATGCCTGCCAACGAGGCTCTCACCGTCGGTAACGGCCCCTACCTGGTCACCGCTGTTGAAGAGAACCAGTCAGTTACCCTGACCGCCAACCCCAACTACCAGGGCGACAAGAAGCCCGCTATTGGCGAAGTTGTGCTCAAGGTTCAGGGCGACGTTGCCACCCAGATTCAGGCCCTGCAGAACGGCGAAGTCAACGCCGTTGCTCCCCAGGCCTCCATCGACACTGTCTCCCAGCTGGAAGCTCTGAGCGGCGTTGTTACCGAGACCCAGCCTGACCAGGCCTACGACCACCTGGATCTGAACATGAAGGAGGGGTCACCTTTCGCCGATGAGAACGTCCGCAAGGCCTTCCTGCTGACCGTTCCCCGCCAGGACATCGTCGACAAGCTGATCAAGCCCATGGACGCCGACGCTGAGGTTCTGAACTCCCAGCTCTACGTAGCTTCTGACACCGAGAACTACTCATCCGCCGTAGAGAGCAACAACTCCTCTGAGTACCCCTCAGACGACATGGATGCCAACATCGAGAAGGCCAAGGAACTGCTGGACGGCCAGACCCCCACCATCCGCATCCTCTACAACAACGCGAACCCCAACCGCACCAACTCCTTCCAGATGATCAAGGAATCCGCTGAGAAGGCAGGCTTCGTGGTTGTTGACGCAGGTAGCGAGCAGTGGTCATCCCTGCTTCAGGGCGGCGACTACGAGGCATCCATCTTCGGCTGGGTTTCCTCGGGTGTAGGTAACTCCTCACTGGGTCAGATCTTCCAGACCGGCTCGTCCTCCAACTTCACCGGCTACTCCAACGAAACCGTTGACGCAGCAGCCGATGAAATTATGACCACCACCGATACCGCCCGCATCGAAGAGCTGAAGAAGCAGGCAGACGGCGAAATCTTCAAGGACGCCTACGGCCTGCCCCTCTTCCAGTCCATCGCTGTTACCTCGGTTTCCGACACCATCACCGGTGTACAGCCCAAGCCCGGTCAGCAGCCCCTGACCTGGAACATCGAAGAGTGGGACATCGCAGAGTAAGTACAGTTACGCTCTAGTCACGCTACAGATGGCAACTAACAATCTGTAACTGCCCTACGGCGCGGACGCTCACGAGCGTCCGCGCCTCTGGCTGTTTGAGAGCACCCTCCTATCCCCAGGGTGTGCTCCCCTACCCATCAGGATTCATCATGCTCATGTATTCCGTGAGGCGCCTGATCACCGCAGTGTTCATCCTCTTCGGTGCATCGTTCCTCATCTACAACCTCGTAGCTATCGCGGGTGACCCCCTCGAAGAACTACGCACCTCGACCTCTCCCAACAAAGAAGCACTGATTGCCCAGCGCACCGAGGCGCTTGACCTCGATACCCCCGCTCCCCTGCGCTACTTCAAGTGGCTCGGCGGCGTGCTCGGCTGCTTTGCAGGTAAGTGCGACTTTGGTCAGAACCTGGCAGGCACACCCGTCACCCAGCTTCTCTCTAACGCTGTCTACCAGACTCTCACCCTGGTCGTAGCAGCCACCGTGCTCTCCATCCTGATTGGTGTCAGCCTGGGTATCATCTCAGCCCTGCGCCAGTACTCAGGCCTGGACTACACCGTAACCTTCGCCAGCTTCCTCTTCTTCTCTCTGCCCTCCTTCTGGATCGCAGTTCTGCTCAAGGAATTCGTCGCTATCGGCTTCAACGACTTCCTGCGTAACCCGGTGGTCACCATACCCACGACCCTGCTCATATCGGTTCTAGCAGGCCTCTTCTGGTATTCCGCGTCCTTCGGCAAGCAGAAGACCCGCTACCTGATGGGTCTGCTGGGCTTCGCCATCACCGCAGGCGCTATCATCTTCGTCTCCACCACCAAGTGGTTCCTCACCCCCTTCCTGGGTATCCCCTTCATGCTGCCCCTGGGCCTGGGCGCCGCCGTCATCTTCACCATCCTGGTCTCCGGCCTGCGTAACCGCCGTGCCCTGGGTGCAGGTCTCACCATGGTCGTCGCTGGCCTGGCGGCCTATTTCCCCCTTCAGGACCTGCTCGACCTGGCCACCATGCTCATGGTCGTCCTCATCACCCTGGCCTTCATGGCTCTGGGCTGGATTGTCGGTCTCGGTTGGGGTGGCTACGACAAGGGCCAGGGTGCCCGCGTCGGTATGCTCACCGGCCTGGTGATGGCCCTGCTGATTATCGCCGACCGCTTCATGCAGGCCTGGCCCGCCTACATCAGCAACAGCCGCATCAAGGGCCGTCCTATCCCCACCGCTAACGCTTCTACCCCCAACCTGCAGGGTGACTTCTGGATTCTGAACACAGATACCCTCACCCACATCCTGCTCCCCACCATCGCCCTGACCCTGATTTCGCTGGCATCCTACTCACGCTACTCGCGTGCGTCCATGCTCGAAATCATGAACCAGGACTACATCCGCACCGCCCGCGCCAAGGGCGTCTCAGAGCGCTCCGTCGTCATGAAGCACGCCTTCCGCAACGCCCTGATTCCCCTGGCAACCATCATCGCCATGGACATCGGCGGCATCATCGGTGGCGCAGCGATCACCGAGCGTATCTTCGCCTTCAAGGGCATGGGTACCCTCTTCCTCGACTCGCTGGCCCACACCGACCCCAACCCCGTTATGGGCGTCTTCCTGCTGACCGGCATCCTGGCGCTCGTTTTCAACCTTGTGGCTGACCTTCTCTACTCAGCCCTCGACCCGCGTGTGAGGGTGAAAGCATAATGAGCACCAACGACAAGAACCTCAGCTCAGGGCCCGCTAAGGAGCCCACCACCGAAACCACCGCACTACGCTCCGTCGAAACCAACATCGATATCCGCGCTCAAGAGTCCGTGGGTAAGACCCAGGGCCAGATTGTGCGCAAGCGCTTCCGCCAGAACACCGGTGCGGTTATCTCCCTGGCGATTCTTATCGCCGTGCTCCTGCTGGCGATTACCTCCATCGGCGTAGGCCCCATCCCCGGCTGGTGGAAGTACAACTACACCGAGATGCAGCCCATCGTAAACGGTGCAGCCCCCAACGCCCAGCACTGGTTTGGCCAGGACGCCACCGGCCGTGACCTCTTCGCCATGACCATGCGCGGTGTGCAGAACACCTTCCTGGTGGTCATCCTGATTACCAGCATCGCCGGCTTCCTCGGTGTACTCTTCGGTGGCCTGGCAGGCTACTACCGCGGCTGGATTGAAGCCGTCATCATGCGCTTTACCGACATGGTTATCATCATCCCCCTGATGCTGCTGACCGCCGTGCTCGGTAAGCTGGCCGGTAGCTACTTCCACGGCATCTGGAACACCATCATGTTCGGTGTAGTCGTGGGTCTGCTCTTCTGGTCCTCCCTGGCCCGTCTGGTCCGTGCAGAGTTCCTCTCCCTGCGCGAACGCGAGTTCGTGGACGCCGCCCGCCTGGCAGGCGCCTCAGACCTGCGCATCATCTTCAAGCACATCCTGCCCAACGCCATCGGCGTGGTCACCGTGAACGTGTCACTGATGATGAGCTCCGCAATTCTGACCGAAACCGCGCTCTCTTACCTGGGCTTCGGTATCAAGGCCCCCGACTGGTCACTGGGTTCACTGATTTCAGCGAACCAGTCAGCCTTCTCTACCCGCCCCTGGCTCTTCTGGTTCCCCGGCCTCTTCATTCTGGTGATTTCACTCGCCGTCAACTTCGTTGGCGACGGCCTGCGTGACGCCTTTGACCCCCGCCAGAAGAAGTTCAACCCCAAGAAGGCAACCAAGCGTACCGCCCACTCAGCCGAAAACGGCGTGGGTATCGACGGCTCAGCAACCACCCCCGCAGCAGCTCCTGCCGCGGCAGGCACCGCCACGGTACACACCTCCCTTGCCTCAGAGGTAGAGACCCCCGCCAGCAGCCGAACCTCAGACTCCCTTGACCAGGACCTGGACGGCCCGGCAGGCTCACCCCAGAACAAGTAGCTCTCATCGCACGAGGCGGTGAGCGCACCAGCACTCACCGCCTCGTTGATAACCGAATAGAGAAGGCAGAACCTCCCGGCCCACCGAAAGCTTAGAAGACTAAGCCAGCCATAGCGGCCAGAAGCAAAAGGACGAAGACCACCAGCCCGCGGGCGTCCACCCGCGACTGCTGAAGTGGCTCAACCGCCCCCAGGGCCTCGTCCTCCACCAGCTCCTGCCAGTAGCCGCGCAGCACCAGGGCAACCGCCCCAGCCGCCGAATTCGGAAGATCCGAAGCGCGCACTGACCGCTCTGCACCGTAGGTGATAGCGGGCAAACGCTCAAGATCCTGACGATGGGCAGAAAGGGACGCCGCCATACCGCTTGACGGCAAACCAAAAGCCTGAAAACGCTTGGTGGGAGTCACCAGGGTCAGATGGTACTTGGTTGAAATATCAATCAGGGCAGCGTAATTGACCCGGTGGGTCACAAAGGGGTTATAGATGGTGATGTCGTCGGCACCAGCAACCAGGCTGGAACGACCCAGCACGTACCAGACCGTATAGGCCATCCACAGCACGCCCCAGCCGCCGGTCAGTAGGGCCGAAAGGCCACCGCTGACAGCTAAGGCCACCAGCACGCTCGCTGCAACCAGCACAGCGCACCAGGTGTAAAAAGGGGCGGTCTTCACGCGAAAGGTAACCGGAGGGTTCTGCAAATACTGAGACTTCATAGTCTCTCGATTCTCTCAGATGAGACAGCTCCACCACACCAATCTTCTACAGAAACAACCAAGAGTTGGGAAAACCAGTGAATACACCAACCACTCAGCCAACCGGCGCCCAGCCGGTCCTCGAAGTCCGCGATCTCAGCGTTGACTTCGGCGTCGAACGTACCTGGGTTCCCGCCGCCATGAACCTCAACTACGAGGTGCATGCCGGTGAGGTCCTCGCCATTGTGGGTGAATCCGGCTCAGGTAAGTCCGTTTCGTCCATGGGTATGATCGGGCTGCTGCCCAAAAACGCCCGCGTCACCGGCTCCGTCAAGCTCAACGGCCGCGAACTCATCGGCCTGACCAACACCGAGCTGCTCAGCGTGCGCGGTGAAGAAGTCGCCGTGATCTTCCAGGAACCCATGACCGCCATGAACCCGGTCATGACCGTGGGCGACCAGATCGTTGAGACCCTGCGCCTGCACAAGAACGTCTCACCGGCAGAGGCTAAAGAAGAAGCCATCAAGATGCTTGAGATGGTCGAAATGCCCGACCCCATCAAAGCCTTCAACTCCTACCCCCACCAGATGTCCGGTGGCCAGCGCCAGCGCGCCATGATCGCCCAGTCGCTCTCCACCAACCCCAAGCTGCTCATTGCAGATGAGCCCACCACGGCACTCGACGTGACCGTGCAGGCCGAAATTCTTGAGCTCATGCGCAACCTGCAGAAGAAGCTCAACTCAGCCATCATCCTGATTACCCACGACATGGGCGTGGTCGCCGACCTGGCCGACCGTGTTGCCGTCATGCGCCGCGGCCAGATCGTTGAAACCGGCGAAATTCACGAGGTCTTCAACAACCCCCAGCACGAGTACACCCAGGCCCTACTCGGTGCCGTGCTCCACCTGGGTGGCGACGAAATCGACGTGAACGCCGCTATCGACGACGCCGCCGAAAACCAGCGTCCTGCCACCGAGCTGCTAGAGCAGGTAGCCCCCCAGCGCACCGGCGAGGTCATCCTCTCCCTCAAGGACGTCGCCCTCGAGTACCCCAAGCAGGGACGGGTTGGCCCCTTCCGCGCCGTCACCGGCGCTAACCTCGAAATCCGTGCCGGTGAAGTACTGGGTCTTGTGGGTGAATCGGGCTCCGGTAAGTCCACCATCGGCCGCGCAACCGTCGGCTTCCTGCAGGTTGCCGAAGGTGAGCTAAACGTCTGCGGCGTCGACATGCGCAAGCCCAGCCGCAAGGACCTGGCCGAGGTACGCAAGCACGTGGGTATGGTCTTCCAGGACCCTTCGTCCTCCCTCAACCCCCGCCTGCCCATCGGCGAATCCATCGGTGAGCCCATGATGCTTGCCGGCGTCGCCAAGGGAGCCGAGCTACAGAAGCGTATCGAGGAGCTCCTCGACCGGGTAGAGCTGCCCCGCTCCTACCGCAACCGCTACCCGCACGAGCTCTCCGGCGGCCAGAAGCAGCGCGTCGGCATCGCCCGCGCCCTCTCCCTCAAGCCCAAGCTACTCATCGCGGACGAACCCACCTCAGCACTCGACGTTTCGGTTCAGGCCCGCGTGCTGGAACTCTTCCGTGAGCTCCAGGAAGAAATGGGCTTCGCCTGCCTCTTCGTCACCCACGACCTGGCAGTCATCGACGCCCTAGCCGACCGTATCGCGGTGATGCGCCGCGGCGAGATTGTAGAGCAGGGGCCGCGCGAGCAGATTCTGCGTCACCCCCGCGAGGTCTACACCCAGCGCCTGCTGGCCGCTGTGCCGCTGCCCGACCCGGACGCCCAGGCTGAGCGCCGCGAACTGCGCGCCAAGCTGCTGGACGAAACCGGCCACGTCGTCAGCTAAAGACAACTAAAAGGAGCTCCACCAGATTCTGGTGGAGCTCCTTTTGTGTACCTATACGTGTATTTCGGTGGCAGAGAATGCAAAGGACGTGCTAGCGCCAGCTGACCCTCTCGGGCTCGCGCTGGGGCGCTCACCCGATTCACGCCAGACCCAGCCAGCTGGCTTCTAGCACGTCCTTTGCATTCCTCACGCACAGCCGGTTCAGGTCAGGGGTGGGGTAGGGCGCTACGTCCGCTGGCTCGGGGCTGGCGTGAATCACGACGAGCCGCCAGGCGAGGAGTGAGAGGGTCTGCGGACGTTGCGCCCTACCCTACCCCTTAACTCCCCTCCCCTAGTTCATCTTGTTGCGCCAGTCGGCGTCCTTGCCCGCGCGGGCATCGCGCAGAGCCTGCAGGTTCTGTTTGATGAGGGCTTCGGGCTCGACGGGGCGGCCGCCCGCTGAGTGGGGGGTGATGATGATGTTCTTGGCGTCCCACAGGGGGTCGCTGGCGGGCAGGGGCTCTTCCACTACAACGTCGACGGCGGCGCCGGCGATGCTGCCTGAGTTGAGGGCTTCAATCAGGTCTGCCTCGTTGACGGTGGGTCCTCGGCCCACGTTGATGACGTAGGCGCGCTGGGGTAGCTTGGCTAGGCGGGCGGCGTCGAGGGAGTTCTTGGTTTCCTCGGAGTTAGGCAGGATCATGACGAGAATGTCGGTGGTTTCTAGGACCGAGTCGATGTCGTCGGTGGCGACCACGGGGAAGCCCGCACGCTCACCTGCTGAGCGGGCGATACCGGTGACCTTGGCGCCGAAGGCGTCGAAGAGGCGGGCGGTGGCCTGGCCGATAGAGCCAAAGCCCCAGATGGTGACCTTGGCGCCGAGCAGGGTGGTGACCTGGTCAGCAGGGTGCAGCTCCTGGGGGCCGCCTAGTTCGGTGGCCCAGTTCTTCTGTGCCTGGTGCTCGGCCAGGGTGGGCAGGAAGCGTACAAAGTTCAGGGCCAGGGCCAGGGTGTGTTCGGCAACGGTCTTTGAGTGCAGGCCGCTGCCGGAGGCGATGACGGCCTCGGGGCGGAAGCCCGCGGCGCGTGCCTGGTCGGGGCCTGCCAGCAGCGCCTGGACCAGCTCTACCTGCTGAAGGTGGGCTGCGGCGTCCTTGAGCTGGTCGTTGGTGTTACCCCATGCCACCAGCACATCGGCGTCGTGGTGTTCGGGGGCGATATTGACGGTGGGGTCGTAGCTGACCAGCTCATCGCCGGCTTCAGCGCCCAGGGCGCTCTGGTCAAGGGTGATTGATGTGGGCAGAAGAATCTTCATGGTGTACTCCTTTGTTCCAAGTGTTAGGCGCGGGGGCACCCACTAGCCACTTTACCCTCGTAGGGCCCTGCCAGGCCTACCCGTGACGCAGCATGACGGACGGGGTCGCGGCTAGTCCTCGCGCAGCAGGTGGCGGAAGGTCTGCACGGCCTCGCGGATTATCTCATCGCGTTCAGTGCCCTCGGGCACACCGCGGGTGTAGTCCATATAGCGGAGCAGGGCCGAAGTGATACAGAGGGCTGCACGCAGGCGGGGCTCTGAGGCTCCTTCCCCGGCTTCGCTTTCGGGCAGGTAGGGCCAGGGGCCGCGGCGTCCGCTCGCGCTGAACTCCACCCAGTTGACGGTGCGCAGCAGGTCAGCCAGGGTCTTTTCGCACTCGATATGGTGGGTTTTCAGGCGGTAGCGCAGCTCCGGGTACTCCTGCACTAGGGGGCGCACCTGCGGGTAGGTGGGGCTATCAACCGATGCGACTATGATGTCGAGCATCAGGTGGGCGACGCGCTCGAAGATATAGAGGTCCTGGCGGGCAGCATCGCGCTGCAGGATGTCATCGGTGATGACGGGGGCGCGCAGGCCGAGCACGGCGTCCTCTTTACTGGCGAAGTAGTTGAAGAGGGTGCGGGGGCTGACCCCGGCAGCTTCAGCGATTTCGTCGGTAGTGGTGGCTTTGAGGCCCTTCTCAAGCACAAGCTTGAGCGCGGCCTCGTGAATCGCGGTGTGGGTTCGCTCCCGGCGCTGCTGGCGCACGGACTTCTCGGGTTTCTTCACACCACCAGTCTATTGCAGAGGTGCAGAGAACCTAAGCTAGGTGAGATATTACGGGCAGGGTACGAGCATCGCGCGTAGAGAGCTTTCTGACTATGTGGACAAGCCCCACCCCGCACTCGGACCCCGGGTAGACTTAGAAAGGTGAACTTCAGCCTACCTTTTCTCGATATCACGAACCTGCCGGATTGGCTCTCGATAACCCTGGTCGTTATCGATATCCTCATCCGCATCACCGTTATTTTCTGGTTGCCCTACAACCGTAAACCGGTGGTCGCGCTCGGCTGGCTGATGGCGATTTTCTTTATTCCCTTCGTGGGCCTGTTTGCTTTCTTGATTTTTGGTTCCAACCTGGTGCCCCGGCACCGCCGCAGCCGCCAGCGCAGCATGAACCAGATTATTAAGGACTCCATCGAGGGGGACGACGCCGTGCTGGGCGGCCCGGAGCTCTCTGAGCCTGCGCGGGTGGCAGCTAACCTCAACTACAAGCTCGGTGCCCTGCCCCTGATTGGCGGCAACGACTTCGAGCTACGCCACGACAACAATGCGGCCCTGCAGGAAATCGCCGAGAAAATCGACCAGGCTAAGAAGTACGTTCACTTCGAGTTCTATATCACCGCCCTTGATAGCACCACTGAGCCCCTCTGGGATGCCCTGGTGCGGGCCCACCAGCGCGGTGTAGCGGTCCATGTACTCATCGACCATATCGGCTCCCGCAAGTACCCCCGCTGGAAGGAACTCCAGCGCAAGCTCAACGATGCAGGGGTGCCCTGGCGGCTCATGCTCCCCCTCAAACCCTGGAAGGGCCAGTGGCAGCGCCCCGACCTGCGTAACCACCGCAAGATCGTGGTCATCGACGGCGAGCTGGCTTTCTCCGGCTCCCAGAATGCTATCGATAGCACCTACAACCTCAAGGGCAACATCAAAAAGGGCCTAGAGTGGAAGGACCTCTCCTTCTTCTGCACCGGCCCCGTGGTACACGAGCTCAACGCGGTCTTTGTCTCCGACTGGTACGCCGAGACCAAGGAACTTCTGCTCGATGAAATCGACGCCGACATCGAAGCCCACGACGAGGCAGGGCAGGAGGGCCAGCGTCCGCTCGCCCAGATTGTGCCCTCTGGCCCCGGGTTCGAAACCGAAAACAACCTGCGCCTGATCAACCACCTGATTTACAACGCAGAAGACCGCATCACTATCTGCTCGCCCTACTTCGTGCCCGAAGAGACCCTGCTGCAGGCTCTGACCAACATGGCACTCTCGGGTATCGACGTGACCCTGATTGTCTGCGAGAAGGGTGACCAGTTCCTGCCGATTATGGGGCAGCGCTCCTACTACGAGCAGCTGCTCCGCTCGGGTGTGAACATTCAGCAGTACCCCGGCCCCACCGTGCTGCACTCCAAGTTCATGATTGTGGACGACGAAATCACCTTCATCGGCTCATCCAACATGGACCCCCGCTCCTTCGCCCTCAACTTTGAGGTCTCCACTTTTATCGTGGGCAAGGCTATGGTGCAGGAACTCGAAGGCGTAGCCCGGGACTACATCTCCCGCTGCAAGCGCCTGCGCTACGACGAGTGGGTCAACCGCCCCAACCACCAAAAGGTTGCCGAGAACCTCTGCCGCCTGTGGAGCGCCCTGCTCTAACCGTCGGCACGGCTTAAAGAAGATAAGGACGCCGCCCCGCACTCCCCTGCCCGTTGGCAGGAAGGTGCGGGGCGGCGTCCTTACAGCGCTAAGACCTAGTGGCCTGCGGCCTCAGCCTTCTCAGCGTTCTCAAGCGCCAGCTTGAGGAAGTCACGAGCCGGGGTGTCGGCAGCGGAGGGCTTACCCGCGTAAGCACCGCGGTACTTGGCAGCCG
This sequence comes from Rothia sp. 11273D007AR, assembly GCF_053547255.1. Classification (NCBI taxonomy): domain Bacteria; kingdom Bacillati; phylum Actinomycetota; class Actinomycetes; order Micrococcales; family Micrococcaceae; genus Rothia; species Rothia sp. 11273D007AR. The sequence continues at coordinate 102,620 of NZ_JBPPWJ010000010.1, forward strand.
GGTGGCGCTCGTCCACGTACTTGTTACCCTCACCAAAGAGGCTCTCGCGCAGGGTAGAGCCCTCATAGGCGGTGCGGTAGCGGCCGCGCTTCTGCAGCTCGGGAACAACGAACTCAACGAAGTCCTCGAAGGAGCCGGGGGAAACGTGGTAGGCCAGGTTGATGCCGTCCAGGCCGCCCTCGTCAATCCACTTCTCCAGCTCATCGGCAACAGTCTGGGGAGAACCCACCAGAACCGCACCCATACCACCGGTGGCGCAGTGCTCGGCGATGTCCTTGCGGGTCCACTCCTTCTCCTTATCCTGCAGGGTGAAGGGGGTCAGGAAGGACTGAATCGACTCGGTCTCAACGTACTTGAGGGCCTCGTCCTCATCGAACTGATCCAGGTCAAGGCCGCTCCAGCCGCCGATGATGCCCTGGGACGCCTCAACGTTCTGGTACTTGAGGTACTCAGCGTACTTGGCCTGAGCCTTCTCATCGGTCTCGTCCACAACGACGGAGAGCATAGCCAGAATCTTCACGTCATCGCGCTTGCGGCCGGCCTTCTCAGCCTCAGAACGGATACGCTCGGTCAGCACCTTGGTCAGGTGGGGGCGCAGGGCGGTAATGAAGATAGCCTCGGCGTGCTGGCCCGAGAAAGCCTGACCGCGGGAGGACGCACCGGCCTGGAAAATCACGGGGGTGCGCTGGGGTGAAGGCTCGGTCAGGGCGATGCCGGGCACCTGGAAGTACTTGCCCTTGTGCAGGATGGGGTGAACCTTAGAGGGGTCAGCAAAGACACCGTTTTCACGGTCGCGGGGCACAGAGCCGTCCTCCCAAGAGCCTTCCCACAGCTTGTAGCAGACGTCGAGGAACTCTTCGGCAATCTCGTACCGCTCATCGTGGTCAATCTGACCGGGCAGACCCTGGTTCTCAGCAGCAGACTGAAGGTAGGAGGTCACCACATTGAAGCCCACGCGACCACCGGTCAGGTGATCCAGGGTGGAGTAGGAACGGGCCAGAGTGTAGGGCTGGTTGTAGGTCACAGCGGCGGTCACGCCAAAGCCCAGGTGCTCGGTGACAGCGGCCATAGCAGAAATCTGCAGGAAGGGGTCACCCACAGGAACCTGGGCGCCGTCCTTCAGCACGGGAGCTACTGAATCCTTGTAGACATCGTAGACACCCACCACGTCAGCGATAAAGACAGCGTCAAACAGACCCTTCTCGCAGACCTTGGCCAGGTCGGTCCAGTACTTAATGGTGTTGTACTCATCCGCACGGTTACGGGGGTGACGCCACAGGCCAAAGCTCTGGTGGCTGGTAGTGGTCATATCGAAGGCGTTGACGACGATGCGCTTCTTCTCGGTCATGAACCGGGCCCTTTCACAGGTGGTGCTTGGCCCTCCGCGCCCGTGCTGCCGCCGGCGTCCTTACCCAAAGGAAAAGGCGCCGAGCCTTCGCGAAGGTGGCGCCTGGGTGCGCCGTACTTGCATTACTGCCTGATCCTCATCTGGGGCACCCCGCTACGGGAGAGGGTTGCCGCCCAACTAGCCAGAGCTTGACGTTGGGACTCTTGATCTTGAGATTTAGTGTAGCCCTCACAGCCCGCCAAGAGGCAAGCATCTGAGGCTACGTTTCACATTGTGGCACGTGTTGAGCAGTGTTACGCTCACCTGCGAGTTCCGGTCAGTTTCACCCACTGCGTCACACTCGTAACCAGGCGAAATACCGCGTCATACTCTTGCCCGGTTCCAACAAACGCCCCTAGCGTTGAAAGCGTTAACCATCCAGAGCGACCGAGAGACTTGGCTCAACGACGTCGCAGCAACCTCCCTCCACCAGGGGTCGGTGCTAACGCCAAGAGACGATGGAGAAAGCATGAGCGCACCCACGCTAGAACGCACCCCCACCACCCTCACAGCCTGCGAAATCGACTTCAATGCCGTCGGCAAGACCTTCATCGGCGAGCGCGGGGAGACCCGCACCGTCCTTGAAAACGTTTCTTTTACCGCCTACCCCGGTGAGATTATTTCGATTATTGGTTCCTCGGGCTGCGGCAAGTCGACCCTCTTGCGGGCTGCTGCCGGCCTGGGGGCAGCGACCGCCGGTACCGTCACGATTGACGGCAGCCCGGTACGGGGTCTCGATTCCCGTGTGGCTATTGGTTTCCAGGAGCCGCGCCTGCTGCCCTGGCGCACCGTTGAAAAGAACGTGGCGCTGGGTCTGCCCAAGGGTACCCCCAAGGACGTTGCCCGCGAGCAGGTTGCCCGCCTTCTGGACGTCGTGGGGCTGGCAGACTACGCCCAGCACCGCCCCCGTGAGATTTCCGGTGGCATGGCTCAGCGCGCCTCCCTGGCCCGGGCGCTGGCGCGGAACCCCGGCGTCCTGCTGCTGGATGAGCCCTTCGGCGCCCTTGATGCCCTCACCCGCATTAACATGCAGGATCTGCTGCTCGATATTCATGCCCACGACCCGGCCACCGTCCTGCTGGTCACCCACGACGTGGAAGAAGCCCTCTACCTCTCAGACCGGGTGATTGTGCTGGGTAAGCCGGACCCCGCTGCGCCCGCGACGATTGCCCGCATCGTGGAGGTGCCCGATCACCGCCCGCGCGACCGCGGCAACCCCGCGCTCTCGTCCCTGCGCAAAGAACTTTTGGCCGAACTCGGCGTTGAAGAACACTAGGAATACACATGTCACTCATTTCTCGTCTCACCACCACCTCTGCCCTGCTCGCAACCGGCACCCTACTACTGACCGGGTGTCTGGCAGGGGAAAACGCTTCTACCGCCGATACTTCTGCAGCAGCGGGCGACACCACCGTCACCATCGACTACGCCACCTACAACCCGCTCTCCCTGATTATCAAGGAAAAGGGTTGGCTAGAGACCGCCCTGCAGGAGCAGGGTAAGGATGTCGAGTGGGTACAGTCAGCCGGTTCGAACAAGGCTAATGAGGCCCTGCGCTCCGGTGCGATTGACGTGGGTTCCACCGCGGGCTCAGCTGCCCTACTGGCTCGCTCTAACGGCTCACCCATTCAGGTGATTGACCTCTACTCCCAGCCCGAGTGGTCAGCTCTGGTAACCCGCACCGACACCGGTATCTCATCGGTGAAAGACCTGGCCGATAAAAAGGTAGCCGTCACCAAGGGCACCGACCCCTACTTCTTCCTGCTCCAGGCTCTTGAAGAAGCAGGTGTGTCACCCGATGAAGTCACCATCGAGCAGCTACAGCACGCCGACGGCCGCACCGCCCTCAACCAGGGCACCGTAGATGCCTGGAGCGGTCTTGACCCCATCATGGCCAGCGCCGAAATTGAGGACGGCAACACCCTCTTCTACCGCAACGTCGACTTCAACACCTACGGCTTCCTGAACGCCACCGAGGACTTCATCGAGAGCGACCCCGAAGCCGCCCAGACCATCGTTGACGTCTACGAATACGCCCGCGACTGGGCACTCGCCAACGAAGAAGAGGCCGTGCAGATCCTGGCAGACGGCTCCGGAATTGAGCTTGAAACCGCCCAGGTCGTCTGGGGCCGCACCTACCTGGATATCGACAACGTGCCCGGCGACAAGCAGCTCGCCGTGCTGGAGAAGGTCGGCCCCTACCTGGTTGAATCCGGCGACGTTGCCTCACAGGGCGAAGTAGACACCGCCCTGGGCAGTATCGTCAACGACACCTTTGCCCAGAAGGCCGACCCCGCCCGCATTTCAACCCTGGTGGCTGAGTAGTCATGTCAGTTACCTCTGATCTCACCACCCAACCGGCGACCCACCGCCGCCTGGCGCGCACCGAAACACCGGCGTCCGCGAAGGTACCCCGCCGCCCCCTGCTCACCCGCCGCTGGGCACCCTGGCTCGGCGCCCTGCTTCCCCTGGTTCTGCTGGCGCTCTGGCAGTACCTGAGCACCGCCGGAGTCTTTAGCGCGGTGCAGCTCCCTGCCCCTTCGAAGGTGGTTGCCGCTGCCCTTGATTTAGCAGGACGAGGGCAGCTCGGCCTGCACGTCGCTATCTCAACCCAGCGCGTGGTACTGGGCTTCAGCATCGGTGCCATCCTGGGGCTGGTGCTCGGAGCCTGGGTAGGGCTCTCCCGCTGGGCCCAGGTGCTCGCCGCCCCCACCATCGGCGCCCTACGCGCTGTACCGTCGCTGGCCTGGGTGCCGCTGCTGCTGCTCTGGATCGGCATCGGTGAAAACTCCAAGGTCACCCTCATCGCTATCGGCGCTTTCTTCCCCGTCTACACCACCGTCTCGGCGGCCCTAGCCCACGTGGATCCCAAGCTGGTTGAAGCGGCCCGCACCTTCGGCGTCCGCGGCATCAACCTCTTTACCACCGTGCAGCTACCTGCCGTTCTGCCCGCTGTGGTCTCGGGTCTGAGGCTGGCCCTGGCGCAGGCCTGGCTCTTCCTGGTCGCCGCCGAACTGCTCGGTGCTTCGATGGGGCTGGGCTTCCTGCTCACCGACTCCCAGAACAACGGCCGCACCGACCGCCTACTCCTGGCCATCGTGCTACTCGCTATCCTGGGTAAGATCACCGACGCCCTGCTGGGTGTATTCGAACGCTGGGTCAAGGCCCGGTTCCCCAGCAACTAGAAGAAGGGGTGGGCGTACGCGCCGGGTTGAGGGGCGAGGGCGCGACCATCCGTGAATGTAACCGAAAGCTTCATCTGCATGTTCTTTGAACACGCAGATGAAGCTTTTGGCTACCTACAGCACTGGTGAAGCTCCCCTGTGGAAAACAGCCCTTCAAGCGTCATACAAACGCATAGAGGTATAAACCCACACAAAACACCCCGAGTTATCCACAATTTATATATAACCCCTTGTCATGGACGAAACTATCGGAGACATTCATGGCATGGAACAATTCTTTACCGAAGTAAAAACCTCTGCGGAGCTGCGCCATCTCGGGAAGTCGTCCTCAAGCATCACCAGGGCATGTCAGAGCGGAACCCTTCGTCGCATCTGCCACGGAGCCTACATCAAGACCTCCACCTGGAACAGCTGGGATGCCCGCGCCCGTTGCATCGCCCAACACGTAGGGTTTCTCAAAACCAGATCAGACTTCGTGCTCAGCCATATATCCGCAGCGCTGTGGTGGGATGCACCCCTACTGCGGCTCCCCCGCAAAATTTGGGTCAGCCATCCAATGGAGACCGTCCGCTCTACCCCAAAAGTCCATGTCAGCCGTGCCCGAAAGACAGAGTGCTCATCTGCTGTCTTCCATCAAGGAGCTTTTGTCACTCCTCCCCTACAAACAGCAGTCGACTGTGCGCTGACTCTGCCCATACTTGATGCCCTGTGTATCGTGGACTTTTTTCTCAACCAAGGACTCATCGCCGCTTCTGATTTCACCAGTAGCATTACGGGTTTACGTTGCAAAGGGGTCAAAAACGCGCGTGAGGTCAGCCGTCTCATGAGCGAACGCTCAGAATCTCCTGCGGAAACGGTGACCCGCTATCGAATTGCGATGTGGGGGTTCACCCCGCCCAAGGAACAGGCAACCATTTGGGTGGGAAGTTCCTACTACCGCCCCGACTTTCTGTGGGAAGAGCTCAAACTCATCTTAGAAGTCGATGGTTACGTCAAATATGATGGCACCTATGGCGACCCTGGGGCAGCTATCCGCGCTGAGAAAAGACGCCACCGTGACCTTGAGAAACTCGGGTACCGGGTCATTAGGGTGCAGTGGGAAGACATCGTGCATCACCCGGAAAATTTACGCATCCTTTTGGTCAATGCCGGGGTGCGGTAACGTGGCGTGTGCTCGGCGAATGTCGTCAAAACCTTCATGTGCATGTTCTTTGAACGCGCAGATGAAGGTTTCGGTTACATTCGGGGACGAAGCAGACGGACGGACGCGCGTCACGCGGCGTCATAAACGTTAAGGGGCGTCACGGTTTAGTAGCAGTGGCTCGCAGGTGCTTACCCTGAAAGAGATTTTGTCCATCAAGAGCGATACGAGAGACCTGGCTCTACGACGATCGCAGCAACCACGCCGAACAAGCCGCCCACGGGCGTCCTGCGAGAACCGGCGCCGGTGCTACAGCCAGCTACCGATGGGAGATACCCTTGGGCGCACCTGCCGACTTCGTGTACACCGACCCTTTCAATCCCACGCCCAACCCGGCACTCACCTCAGATGAGGCCCGAATCGAGTTCTGGGCTGACCAGGCCAAGGCCCGCCTGACCTGGGGTGAGATGTTTGACGAAGCCAACCCCCACACCTTCGCCAAGCCTCAGAGCCTGGGCCTCGATGATGAGGGTATCGAGCAGTTCACCGTGCCCGAGATTAAGTGGTTCGAGGGCGGCAAGCTCAACGTTGCCTACAACTGCGTAGACCGCCACGTCGAAGCGGGTAAGGGCGATAAGGTGGCCCTCTACTTCGAGGGTGAACCCGGTGACCGCGAGGCCATTACCTATGCCGAGCTGCAGCGCCGGATCGCTAAGGCAGCCCACGGCCTGGAGAAGCTGGGCATCGGCAAGGGTGACCGTGTGGTCATTTACCTGCCGGTGATTCCCGAAACCATCATCTTCACGCTTGCCTGCGCCCGTATTGGCGCTATTCACTCCCTGGTCTTCGGCGGTTTCTCGGCTGAGGCCCTGAAGTTCCGCGTGGAAGATACCGGCGCTAAGGTACTCATTACCACCGACGGGCAGAACCGCCGCGGCACCGTGGTCCCGGTTAAGGCGACCGCCGACGAAGCCTGCTCAGGTGAGAACAATATCGAGCACGTCATTGTGGTTGACCGCACCGCTGGCACCCCCGAAGCCCACGCCGCTGTGCCCTGGACCGAGGGCCGCGACGTCTGGTACCACGACCTGGTCGATAACCTGCCCGACACCCACGATTACCAGCTCTTTGACGCTGAAACCCCGCTCTTTATCATCTACACCTCCGGCACCACCGGTAAGCCCAAGGGCTTGGTGCACACGTCCGCGGGCTACCTGACCCAGGTGGCCTACACCCACGCCCTGCTCTTTGACCTGCTCCCCGAGATTGAGGACGAGAGTGGCCAGCGCCGCGTGGACGAGCTATCAACCGTCAACGACCCCGCCAAGGTCGAGAACACCGTTCACTGGTGCACCGCCGACCTGGCCTGGGTCACCGCCCACACCTACGAAATCTACGGGCCGCTGCTCAACGGCGTTACCGAGGTGATTTATGAAGGCACCCCCAACACCCCCACTTTTGAGCGCCATTTTGAGGTGCTTGAACGCTACGGGGTGACCAACTACTACACCGCTCCCACCCTGATTCGTTCCCTCATGGGGGCCTTCCCCGACGGCCCACCCGCCGACAAGTACGACCTCTCGTCGGTACGTCTGCTGGGGTCGGTGGGCGAGTCCATCAACCCCGAGGCCTGGCGGTGGCTACGGACGCACGTGGGCGGGGGCACCGCGTCCTTCATCGACACCTGGTGGCAGTCCGAGACGGGCTCGACCGTCTGCTCGCCGCGTCCGCACGACCCCCAGTTCGCGCCCGCTGGCACCTTCGCGGACGACGCGCCCCACACCGGTTCCAAGCCCGGCTGTGCGACCCGGGCAGTTCCGGGTATCTCAACCCGCGTGGTTGACGAGCACGGAGCCGACGTTGAGCCTGGCGTCCAGGGCTTTATTGTGGTCGATAAGATTGGCCCCTCCATGGCCCGCACGGTCTGGGGCAACCCGCAGCGCTACCTGGATTCCTACTGGCGCCACTACGGCGAGCGCGGCTGGTTCCTGGCTGGGGACGGCGCCAAGGTCGATGAGGAGGGCGACGTCTACATTCTGGGTCGTATCGACGATGTTATTAACATTTCGGGCCACCGCCTGTCGACCATTGAGATTGAGTCTGCCCTGGTCACCCATGAAGCCGTGGTAGAGGCAGGTGTCTGCCCGGTGGAGGATGAGCTGACCGGCCACCAGGCGGTTGCCTATGTGACTCTCTCTGAGGCCGGCCGCGCCTTGAGCGCCGAAGAGTTGAAGGCGGCGCTGACCGAGCATATCCGCCACGAGATTGGGCCGATTGCCAAGCCCAAGGACGTCATTGCGGTAGCCGATATTCCTAAGACCCGGTCGGGCAAGATTACCCGCCGCCTGCTCGGTGAGCTCTACCAGGGCCGGTCACTGGGCGATACCTCATCCCTGCAGAACGAGGAAGCTCTCGAAGCTATCGCCCAGGTGCTAGCAACCCGCTAAAGGTACCCGAACCGCCCCGCGCGTCCGCGTCCGCCTGCCCGCCCCGCGGGCGCCCCCTTTGCGCAGGTGAGCGCCTACCCGACCTAAAATAGGGAGGGAACACACTCACCTACCATCGGGAGATTCCATGCCAAGGTTCTCACGCGCGACCAAGACCGTGCTTGCCCTGCTTGCGGGCGGGGCAGCCATTATCGGTATTGGCGCCACCAACCACGCCACCCCGGCCCGTGTTGCACCCCTGGTGGGCGGCTCGTCCTCGTCGTCGCAGAAGCAGGGCGGACGTTCCTCCACCAGTTCGCAGATCAGCGGCAGCTCCAAGGAGTACGCTGAGATTTGCTACGACCCCGGCACCGGGCAGCGTCTTGAGAACTCCGAGTGCGAGGACGGCAGCGGCTCAGGTTCCAGCAGCAGTGGCGGCGGGGGCGGCACCGGGCGCTCCTACTGGGTTCCCTATTCTTCGTCATCGACCCTGCCCAAAGTGGGTGAGAAGGTGGCAGGCGGGTCGGAGAGCCGCCCGTCCGATGGCACGATTTTCCGTAACCTGCCCTCGCAGGGTGGCGGGTTTGCCGAGTCTTTTCGCGAGTCAAAGAGCTCTTATACCGTGGAGAACTCGCAGGTGAAGTCGAGCCAGAGCGGGGACTCCTACGGCGGTTTCAATCAGGACGCTAACAAAGACACCACCACCAAGAAGAGTCGCGGCGGCTTTGGCGGCGGGTCGAAGACCGGCGGCGGAACCAAGGGAGGCTAAGGCCAATGAGACGACTGTCCTTCCCCCTGGGCCGCCATAACTGGGAGCAGACTATCGCCGCCGAAGGGCTGATCTATTCGCTCGAAGGCCCCGACGACACCGACCACTACTGGAACGAGTTTGCTGCCTACGAGTTCACCGTGGCCGAGGCCCTCTGGCTGCAGGAGCAGGTCGAAGAGGCCCACCGCATGTGCGTTGCGGCCATCGACCACATCATTGCCGGCCCCCTCAAGTACAAGCTTGGGCTGAGCGACGCTGCGCTGAAACTGGCGATTGATTCCTGGCGCTGGCACGAATACGACTTCTACGGCCGCTTTGATTTTGTCTACAACCCCGAGGCTCACGCGCTCAAAATCCTGGAATACAACGCCGATACCCCCACCGGCCTGGTGGAGGCGGCAGTCAGCCAGTCCACCTGGTTCAAGGATCAGCGCCTGGATTTGCGCGGCTTCAAAGAGTGGAACGACCTGGGTAACGCCTTTGTCGCCCGCTGGGCGCAGATCCGCCAGCGGGTCAAGCACCCGGTTCTGCACCTGGCCTGCGTGAACGAAGAAATCGACGAGCTCGGCGAGGACATTGAAAACCTCAAGGTCGTAGCCCACGCCGCGCACATGGCGGGCTGGGAAACCCACATCATGCACATCGACGACCTCTACTGGGACACCAACCGCCGCATCTGGCTCGATCACCACGACCGGCATGTGCACAACCTCTTCAAGCTCTACCCCTGGGAAGACATGGTTGAGGACGCCTACGGGCAGGTCCTCTTCAACGGCGGCTACGCTGCCATGGAGAACTGGTTTGAACCGGCCTGGAAGATGTTCCTCTCCAACAAGGTACTGATGGTGGCCCTCTGGGAACTCTACCCGGGGCACCCGCTGCTGCTGCCGGCGTCCTTGTCACCAGACCACGGCTTCACCAGCTGGGTCAAGAAACCCATCTTTGGGCGGGAGGGCGACGGCATCGTGGTGAACGCCCCGACCCACGGGGTGCAGGTTGCCCACACCGACGGCTACATGACCGAAACCGCCGCCGACCACGAGTACATCTACCAGCAGTACGTGCAGCCGCCCAACTTCACCGGGGACGCCGGCAAACCCAATTACCCCGTTATCGGGGCCTGGGTGGTGGGCGGACGCTCCGTGGGCTTCGGCGTGCGCGAATCAGACGGGGCAATTACCGACGGCTACTGCCGGTTCGTGCCGACGGTGCTCAAGTAAGCGAGTAGGTGAAGCAGGCTCGCGCTCGCTGCCGACCCTCTCGCTGGTTCGCTGACGCTCACAAGCGATTCACGCCAGCCGCCGAGCCAGCAGCTTCGCTGCGAGCCTGCTTCACCTACGCCTTCAATAAACCCAATGGGTACGATAGAGGCATGACAGCCCACCACCCCGTTTTTGTTTACGGCACCCTGCGCCCCGGTATGAGCAATAATCGCTGGTTCCGCGGGGCTGATTCTAACCGCACTGACGCGACTATTACCGGCTACGAGCTGGTCACGAACGGCTCCTACCCCTACCTGCTCCCGGCGTCCGCATCGGTCGGCAGCGACGCCGCCGGGCAGGACGCCCCGGTGGTGCGCGGCACCCTGGTCTTTGTAGACCCCGCCGACTGGGAGGCCGTTGCTGCCTCCCTCGATGAGCTTGAGGGAACCGACCCCGCGCGTCCTGTGCACGATGACAACCTCTACAACCGGGTACTGGCCGAGGTTGTAACGGACGCCGGTGAGCCGGTCACCGCCTGGGTCTACATTCCGCCGGTGAGCAAGCAGGCGCAGCTGCGCGAGCGCTACCCCCTGGTGCCGGGCGGCGAGTGGACCGAGTAAATGCCCCCTTTTGATTTTGAGCCAGAAACCTGGTTCCGTGTGATTGATGTTGCCGCTATTGTCACCAACGGTCTGTTGGGTGGGGCGGTTGCTCGCGCCCACCGTTTCGATATTGTGGGGTTCATTATTTTCTCGGTCATTACAGCGATGGGCGGGGGCATTATTCGTGATGTTTTGCTCGATACCGGTTTTCCCGTCGCTCTGACCGATAGCTACTATTGGGTGGCTGCGCTGGGGTCTGCTGCCCTGGCCTATCTGATGGATTTTGGGTCCCGCTGGGCTGACCGCACCCTGCTCGTGGCGGATTTTTTGGGCATGGGCTGTTGGACCGCCACCGGAACCATCAAGGCCCTCGCCTTGGGGCTGCACTGGCTGCCGGCGATTGCCCTGGGTGTGGTGACGGCTGTGGGCGGTGGGGCTCTGCGCGACATTATGGTCAACCGTATTCCGGCGATTTTGGGTGGGAGCCCGCTCTATGCCACGGTGGCTTTTGTGGGGGCTTCTGAGGTTGCCCTGTGCGTGGTTTTGTGGGATCAGCAGGTGCTGGGTATGGCTCTTTCCATTGTGACTTGCCTGGTCATGGGTATTATGGCGCGGTGGCGCCGCTGGCAGCTGCCGGAGCCGGTTCAGTTCAAGGTTCCCCGCCCCCGCTTGCGGTTAGGACGCCGCCGCTCAGGTTCACGCGACCGGTGGGTGCCCGGTGCCCCGCTGACCCAGGAAATGCGCATTATTGACGAAGAAACAGCCCGCGCCCACCGCGAGGGGCGGCTGTAAGGGATAGTTTAGGATTTCCAAAGTATAAAAAGTATAAAATGATGGGCCTAAGAAAGACCCCTTTGACCTAGTCAAAGGTAAATTGTGCCAGGGTCACGCAGCCGTAGCTCTCGACAGGATTGAAGCCCCTGCTCCGGTAAAGATCAATCACGTGCTGGTTGCTAGGGTGGGTTTCTGTGGTGATGTAGACCTGGCGGACGCCACCCACGGCAGCCAGCGCCATGTCGAGCAGGCGGGAGCCAAGGCCGGACTTCTGAAAGTCCGGGTTAATGAGTAGGTCTTGAATATAGCTAATGCTGACCCCATCACCAACGGCCCGCACCAGCCCGGCAAGTCGACCAGTAGCGTCCTCACGGGCTACCGCCAGGTAAAGGCTACCGGTGCACATGGGTACCAGGTCTTCAGGGTGGTCGGTGTAAGCGCTCCACCCAACAGAGGTGTAGAGGTCTACCAGTTCCTGCTGGCTGGGTACCAGACCTACTGAAAAAGTAAAAGCGGTGTTCATGGGCAAAACTTTACCGTGCGCTTATCCCTGAAAATACTCCCAGCTTCTTCATCACAGAAAGCAAGCCCAGAACAATATCCTATTGTTGAAAGTACAGCCGTTTGCCATACTGGAAAGCACAGTAAGGAGAGAACCTATGACCGTGCATGTTGAGTTTACAGCTACTGAAGAGGCACAGCTACAGAGTCTTTCTTCCGCTCTTGGTACGAGCACCGAAGAGCTAGTGCGTTCTGCTGTACTTGATTATCTTGAGCAGCAGGAAGAACAGGTATGGGCACAGCAGGCATTGGCGCGCTTCGAGGCAGACGGCCGTGAGACCCGCCCCGCCCAGGAATTGTGGGATGAGCTCGGGGTCTGAATGTGGCCTGGCAATTAGTACTGGCAAAAGAGTTTGAACGATCGATTAGAAAGCTCGATAAGCCGGATATTCGTAGAATTAAGACTTACCTTGACCAGGTAGTTCAGCTAGATAATCCGAGGGACCGGGGAAAAGCGCTGACAGCTGACAAGGTTGGCCTTTGGCGTTATCGTGTAGGAAATTTTCGAGTACTCGTAAAATTTGAAGATCAGCAGATGCAGATTATCGCTCTCGACGTTGGTCACCGCTCAGCAATTTACCGGTAGCCCTCTGAGATCCTCTGGTGTTAACACATCACCCCGTCCTTTCTCTCTTCGCCCTAGTGATTATCTCGGGGTGAAGAGAGAAAGGACGGGGTGAAGTCGGCTCTGCGAAGCTCAGGCAGGCATCGCTACGTCCAGGCCGTCTCTAGCGTCCCAGCGCCTTAGATCCGGTAGTCCGTCATTTCGAAGATCTGCAGGAAGCGCTGGATGCGTTCCTGGTCAGAGGCAAAGAAGGCTTCGGGGCCGCCGTTGTAGAGTACCTTGCCGCCGTCCAGGAAGATGATGCGGTCAGCAACCCGGCGGGCAAAGGCCATATTGTGGGTAACGACCACCAGGGAGCGTTTTTCGCGGGCCAGGTCAATCAGCACACCAATGACTTCGGCTTCAAGCTCGGGGTCAAGGGCGCTAGTGGGCTCGTCAAAGAGCAGGTAGTCGGGGGCAACAGCCAGGGCGCGGGCAATGGCCACGCGCTGCTGCTGGCCGCCGGAGAGGTTATCGGGGTAGGCATCGGCCTTATGCCCCAGCCCCACCTTCTCTAGGAGTTCGCGCGCCAGCTGGGCGGCGGCGTCCTTACCCATCTTGCCGTTGAGTACCGGGGCCAGGGCCACGTTCTGCTCAGCGGTGTAGTGGGGGAAGAGGTTAAAGTTCTGAAAGACCATGGCCGAGTGCTTGCGGATGGTGCGTACCTGCTCGTCGGTCAGGCCGGCGGCGAAGTCTACCGAGTCGCCCTCGATGGTGAGCAGGCCGGACTCAGGGGTTTCGAGCAGGTTCAGGCAGCGCAGCAGGGTGGACTTGCCCGAACCGGAGGGCCCCAGAATGACCGTGGTTTCGCCGTTGTCCAGGTCCAGGGAGATATCACGCAGGATGGTGTTCTGGCCGAAGGTTTTGCTGAGGTTCTTCAGGCTAAGCATTGGCTGTCCTTATGTAACGGCTGGTGCGCTTCTCAAGGGCGCGCTGGGCGATGGAGAGCAGGGTGAAGATGACCAGGTAGATGGCGGCAACTTCCAGGTACATGGCCAAAGGCTCGAAGGTGCGGGCGGCTACCTGCTTGCCGGACTGGAAGAGGTCAACCATAGAGATCACCGAGACCAGGGAGGTGCCCTTGACCAGGTCGATCAGGTCATTACCCAGCGGCGGCAGGGCGATGCGGGTGGCCTGGGGAACCACGACGTGGCGCAGGGTCTGCAGCTTGGTGAAGTTGAGGGTGCGGGCAGCTTCAAACTGGCCGCGGGGAATGGAGGCGTAGGCTGAGCGGAAGGTCTCTGCCACGTAGGCTCCAGTGTTCAGGCTCAGCGCAATGATGGCAGCAGGCCAGGTGTCGAGGGTGATGCCGATGCGGGGCAGCCCGTAGAAGACCAGGAAGAGCTGCACCAGAAGCGGGGTGCCGCGGAAGAACCAGACGAAGGCTGTGGCCAGCCAGTTGAGCGGGTTGTAGCGGCTCAGGTTGCGGGCGGCGGTGGCCAGCAGACCCAGGAGCAGGGCAAGCAGGAAGGAGATGAGGGTCAGCGGGATGGTCACCTGCACGGTGGCCAGCAGCAGGGAGGGCAGGGATTGTGCCCAGAGTTCTAGGTAGCGGTCCATAGTCTTCTAGGGGTTGCTTTCAGGTGGGGCCCCGGACCAGCTGGGCCCGGGGCGCGGCCAGCCCTGGGCCTTAGGCCTTGGGGCTTAGGTCAATACCAACGTACTTTTCGTAGATGGCCTTGAAGTCGCCGTTTTCTAGGTGCTTGGCGATGGATTCGTTGATGGCAGTTTGCAGGGTGGTGGCGCCCTTGGGCATGAGGATTGCTGACTGGGAGGCGTCACCGAGCACACCGTCGAGTAGGCGGATGGGGGCGTCGGGGTGCTGCTCCTGGTAGTAGGCGAAGGTGACTGCGTCGTTACCGCAGGCGTCCACGCGGCCGGTCAGGACCTGTTCGATTGCCTCGTCAAAGCCGGTGACGATGGTCATCTGGGCGCCGGCTTCTTCAAGCAGGGTGCGGAAGTTAGAGGTCTCTGATGAGGCTGCGGTAGCTCCCTTGAGGTCTGCAATAGTTTGCAGGGAGGAATCCTGCAGGACGGCTACCTTACCTTCTGAGGCGACGTAGGGGTTAGAGAAGTCGTACTTGAGCTTGCGCTCTTCGGTGGGTGAGACGTTGTTGATCACAATGTCGTAGCGGTCTGCATCCACACCGGCGATCAGGGAGTCCCAGGGGGTTTCGGTGTATTCGGCAGTAACACCCAGGTCGGCGGCGATCAGGTCGCCGATTTCCTTTTCCATGCCGACGAGTTCGCCGGCTTCGTTGTGGTAGTTCCAGGGGGCGAAGGTGCCTTCGAAGCCGATACGGATCTTGCCGGCGTCCTTGATGGCCTGCAGCTTGTCGGCAGCTGCGGAGGAGCCGGAGGTGGAGGAGGATGAGGAGCCGCAGGCGGCCAGGGCAAGGGCAAGGGCGGACGCGCCAGCTGCGGAGAGCGCGGTACGGCGAGTGATGTTCTGCATGGGTTTACCTTTCGGTGATTGTGTTGTGGAAAAGGAAGGCTAGGCGGCGTCGAGGGCGCCGATGATATCGGCACGCAGGTCCTCAACGTCCTCGATGCCGACGGCTACGCGCACCAGGCGGGTGGTGAGGCCGGCGTCGTCGCGGTCTTCTTGGGAGTAGGCGCCCTGGGTCATGGTGGTAGGTAGGCAGACCAGGGACTCAATGCCGCCGAGGGAGACGGCGAAGGTGAAGACCTGCAGGGCATCGAGGAAGGCCTTGATGTCGTAGCCCTCCTTGACAGTGAAGGAGAAGAGGGCGCCCTTGCCGGTAGCCTGCTCGGCCTGAATCTTAGCTTCTTCGGCGCTGTAGGAGCCGGGGAAGTAGACGGTGTCAACGGCGGGGTGGGCGGCGACGGCCTCGATGAGGACGTCGGCGTTGGCCTGCTGGCGCTCCATGCGCAGGGCCAGGGTCTTGACGTTCTGCAGCAGACGGTAGGAGTCGATGGGTGAGAGAACGCCGCCGGAGATCAGCTGGGCTTTGAAGAGCTTGTCAGCCAGGTTGGCGTCGTTGGTGGTGGCGACGCCCGCGAGCAGGTCGCCGTGACCGGCCAGGTACTTGGTGGCTGACTGCACGACGATATCGGCACCCAGCTCCAGAGGCTTTTGCAGGTAGGGGGTCATGACGGTGTTATCGACGACCAGCAGGGCCCCGTGGCGGTGGGCCAGCTCGGCGACCTTCTTGATGTCGGTGACGCGCAGGGTGGGGTTGGAGGGGGTCTCAATGAAGACCATGCCCACGTTCTTGCCTTCAAAGTGGGCGTCGGAGAGGGTGGTGAGGTCGTAGACCAGTTCGTGCGCGACTCCGCGCTTGGGCAGTTCGATGGTGGCGAAGCGGTAATTGCCGCCGTAGACGGGCATGCCCATGAGCAGGGTCTGGCCGTGTTCCAGGATTCCCATGGCGGCGGCGGTAGCGCTCATGCCGGAGGCGTAGAGGAAGGCATGCTCAGCACCCTCAAGAGCGGCGAGGGTGGTTTCTGCCTTGGAGCGGGTGGGGTTGCCGCCACGCTGGTATTCGAAGGGGCCTTCGGTGCCGTCGGTGGGCTGGCCGAAGGTGGAGGCGGTGTAGATCGGGGGCACGACGGCCTGCTCTTCGTTGGAGTGGACGGCGTGAATGGCGCGAGTGGTAAAGCCTGCCACGGTGGTTCCTTTCGGTATCAAGAAAAAGCGTATTTATAGAGCCTATACCGGCTATCTGCAAGGCAGAGAATTAATGTTACGCGTTTATGACGTTACTCTTGGGCAAACACAAGAGGTATAGCCAAGGGCACATCCGCACCAGCACACGAGCCTCACCGGCACACACTACCTGCTCCCGGCTGCCTCCAGCCGGTATTCTTAAAGAAGAGGTGCGAGCCCTGCGCCCGATCGTCCGCTGTCGCTCAGGGCCGTATTTACCTCACACACATCCCCCTACACCACACAAAGAGTTCTCTATGCCTTCCTCCCCCATCCATCGCCGTACCCTCATTCACGGCGCAGCCTGGTCTGCCCCCGCCATCATCGCCAGCTCGGCAGTGCCCGCCTACGCTGCCTCGACGCCGTCCGCCGACCTTTTTGCAACCCTGGCAGCAGAACTGGGCGGTATCTCCTTCACCGAGTCGCAGACCGTCTACGACTCACTCTCACCCACCATTCGCTTTACCGACATCACCAACAAGCGGCTAGAGATTTCTCGCCGCACCGGGCGTCCTTTTAGCTCCGTGACCGAGGCAGAGGCCCGCGCTGAGCTCCAGCCCGAGGCGCTCAAAGCTACCGGTCTTGAGAAGCAGTTCAACGTCTCAAAGCTCCTGGCCCAAAATACCCTCACCGCGATTGCCGCAAACCCCCTCTACGCCCATCTCACGCCCCAAGAGCGCGAAACCCTGATCACCAATAAGGTCAGCGGGCGCAAGGAGCAGTTCCTGCTGGGCCTGGCCTACCTGCGGTCGCTCTACTCCTTCGAACTGGGCGGCGTGAACGTGGCCGAGACCCTCATTGCCAACCCTGAGCAGTTCGGCATCACCGGGGTTGACCCGATTGACTACATTCTCAACATTGGCTCCCAGCGGGCTAGCGTACTGGCTTTCAGCAACTCCCCCACCGCCCACCGCACCGTGGTGCGCCTGCCGGAGCTCACCAGCTTCATTGCCGACCGGGCAGGCACCAGCGACCTGGACGCCTGGATGCGCGAGCAGAGCGGGGCCATCATTGCGGACGCCGCCGCCCCGCTCTACAGCAAGCTGGCGGCAGACCCTGCCTCCCAGCGCTTTATCCTGCCCCTGCTTTCGCAGGAGAATGACGGGGTCTATGTTGCAACGACCCCGGCCTCTATCACCTTCGGCCACACCTACACCTATATAGACCCCGCTACCGCAGGTAGCAGCACCGCTGAAAAGACCGCCTTCATCGACGAACTCAACCGCCGGGCAGCCGAGCAGAACGCCTTTGTGGAACTCTGGACCCGCCTGGCTCCCGCCTACGCGGGTGAGCTCACCGGTAACCGCCTAGCGATTGACACCTTCCAGGGCTACAAGGCCCAGAACATCTCAACCTCCTGGCTGCCTAAAACCAACCCCGGGGCTATCAGCGACTTCTTCGCACCCCT
This sequence comes from Rothia sp. 11273D007AR, assembly GCF_053547255.1. Classification (NCBI taxonomy): domain Bacteria; kingdom Bacillati; phylum Actinomycetota; class Actinomycetes; order Micrococcales; family Micrococcaceae; genus Rothia; species Rothia sp. 11273D007AR. The sequence continues at coordinate 120,349 of NZ_JBPPWJ010000010.1, forward strand.
CAACCTCTGGGCCCCCTACACTCAGGCAACCGCCCAGGCTGAGGGCACCGGTATGCGCTACTTCATGGGTAAGGCCATCTCTGCTAACGGCGTGACCACCTACGGTCACGAGATGACCCACCTGATTGACGACACCCTGCTCACCAACGGCGGCGGCCTGCGCGATGGCTTCGGCCCCGAGACGATCGCCCGCGGTATCTTCGAGGGCCCCGATAGCCCCACCTCAGCTATCGTTGGCTTCAACCAGTACTTTGACTGGACGGCCGTCCCCGACCGTCTACACAATGGCAACCCCGAGCAGTTCGCCACCAAGCAGGACCTCTCAGCCTACATGCGCTCCCAGCTTGATACCCTCTACCTGCTTGATGCCCTCGAGGCAGAAGCTATCCTGCGCCGCCCGGCTGAGGAGCGTGCCGTCCTGCTCAACCGCCTGAGCCAGACCCCGCGCGGCACCACCGGCCACACCGATGACACCTTCAGCACCATCACCGTGGACGAGGCAGCCGCCCTCTCAACCGTGGAGGACTTCACTACCCAGGGTCTGGTGGTCTCCCGCTACCAGTGGCGCGGTATCAACACCATCGGCACCGCACCGGCGAACAGCTACTACACCATTCCCCTCTTTGACCCCGCCTACGGTGCCTACACCCCCGCCACCGGTGCGGCAGGCGATATCACCGTCCGCCGTCAGGCCTTCGACCTGCTGGCTTACAAGGGCTACGACGAGGGCCTGGTGCCCTACATCTCCAACCAGTACAAGACCGCTGCCGGTGGGGCGCTCTCGGATAGCTTCATCATGGGGCAAATCGGTATCGCCGACTATGCTGCCGACCGCGCATCTCGCTACCGTCAGGGACTTGAGCGGGCGGAGGCGTCCACGGTCTTCCCCTTCACCCACCGTGGGCAGACCATTGCCTCGCTCGACGACCTGCGAGCCCAGTTTGACCAGGCCCTTACCGCCGACCTGCCCCACCTACAGCAGGCCCGGGCAGGCTCTACCAGCGCCATCTGGTCGGTGACCGCTGTGCGCGAGCTCAAGGCCTCCTTCTACCGGGCGGCCATGCAGGGCTAACACCCCTGCAGGGCTAGCAAAAAGGCCCCGCTCCCTGGTAAGGGAGCGGGGCCTTTCTCAAGAAAAGACGCCTGAGGCGGTCTGCTTAGCTGTTGTAGCCAGCGGGGGTTACGAAGATCGGTGCGGACGCGGTGGGCAGGTTCACCGAGAAGATGGAGGTGCCCATGCCGTTCCAGCCACCGTGCACAGCCTGGCCGTTGCCAATGTAAACAGCGATGTGCTGCTGACCGAAGCCGTTGGACTGGTAGAGAACCAGGTCGCCGGGCTGGGGGTTGGAGGTTACGCTGCCGAGTGACATGTAGTCCATGGGCCAACCGTGGAAGTTGATGCCAGCGGCGCGCAGGGAGTTGGTTGCCAGCATGGTGCAGTCAGTCTGAGCATTGACAGCTGCAGCGGCCTTAGCGGCCGCTACAACGGCATCGCGCTTAGCCTGGTTGGTGGTGGTGGAAAGAGTGGGGGCTGCTGCGGGAGCAGGTGCCTGAGCCGCTGCGGGAGCTACAGTCTCAACAGGAGCGGGAGCAGGAGCAGCCTCTACGACCTCAATGGTCTCTGACTGAACTGCGACGACAGCTTCCTCTACGGGAGCTTCTACGGGTGCCTCTTCGACAACCGGAGCTTCCTCTACGGGAGCTTCTACGGGTGCCTCTTCAACAACCGGAGCTTCCTCAACGGGAGCTTCTTCAAGAACGGGGGTTGCCTCAACAGGCTTTTCGGGAGCTACGATGTAAGCGGGAACGCCCCAGCTTACGATCTTGCCTTCACCTGCAACGGCGAATGCCTTGAGCAGAGGGGCTGAAACAGCTGCACCGTTGTCTACGGTGGTCTGCGGGGCTTCATTGACGGCTGCGTTTGCTGCTGCGAGAACAGTACCGGACAGGATGACGCCTACCGCACCTACTGAGAGTGAACGACGCAATGTTGTACCTTTCGTCTCTTCTTGAGATTTCGCAGCCGGGTTGCTGCTACTGCTGGGTGGCCCGTACGTGGGGTTTTGGGCTCCCATGCTTCCCTCGGAAGCTGATTGGACTTTGAACAGCCTATAACGATTTGGTAACGATGTATACCGAATCGTTATAAAAAGTTGATTTTTCTGCCCTATGTCACGTCTTCATGGGGGCATGAAAAATCCTACGAATCGCCTGTTAATACTGGTCACCGCGGGTTACTGGCCGGTAGGGTACGCGGGTGCAATCCGTCAAAATAATATGCGACACGTTCGCGGGCCGGGTCACGGTTTCATGAAGAAACTGTGACCCGGCCCGCTAGTTTAAGGGGCGGGCGGATGCCCGCTCCCCTGCACCAGGGCTCTTAGTCGCCGCGCAGCTTCAAGCGCGCGTTGGGCAGATCGGGGGCAGGAATCACCGATGTACGGGGCTTCTCTTCATATTCCCCGGGCAGCAGCACCACCCCACCAAAGCGGGGGTAGTCAGGGCCGGCGTCCTGACCGACTGCAAGCGCCCCGCCGGTGACTATCTCGGTGCCCGACGCGCCTGCCGGGGCGGTGACGGCCTCGAAGCTCTCAGCCTGGCCGTTCCAGGCTGCGCGGGCTTCGACGATGTCTTCATGGGAGCGGCCGATGAAGTTCCACCAGATAGCGATTTTTTCGCCGAAGGGAGCTCCGCCGAGCAGGATCAGGCGGGTGTCGCCGACGGCCTCGATGGTGAGTTCGGTGGTGCCGGGTTCGATAAAGAGCATTTCGTCGGCAGCTACCTGCTGACCCTTAATAAGGAGGGCGCCGGTGTCGACCACGAAGCCGTGCTCGTACTCGGGGTTGAGGGTCAGGGTGATGGTGCGGCGCGGGGCGTCATCTGCCGGGTTCTTGTCTGCCTCGGGGTCAGAGCCGGGGGCACCCACCAGGATTTCAGCGCCGAGCAGGGGCGAGAAGGTGGTGACGGGCGACGAGCCGGTGAGGGTCTGCCCGTCGACGGCCACACCCAACTCCCCCAGGAAGACGCGGGCCTGTACCGGAGCCGGGGCGGACGCGTCCTGCCCACTCCCCTGCCCGCCGAAGGCGAGGGCCTCGGGCACGAAGTTTTCGAAGGCGGGGGCGGTGTTCATGTCGTCGCGGGGCAGGGCGATCCAGAGTTGGATGCCGTGCAGCACGGTGGTGTCTGGCGTGGAGTATTCGGAGTGGTTGATGCCGTAGCCGGCTGTCATGAGGTTGAGTTCGCCGGGGCGCACGTCGGCGACGGTGCCGAGGGAGTCGCGGTGTTCGATGGTGCCGGTGAAGATCCAGCTGGCGGTTTGCAGGCCGGTGTGGGGGTGCGGGGCGACGCGCATGCCGCCGGTGACGGCGACGTCGTCGGGGCCGTAGTGGTCAATGAAGCACCAGGCGCCCACCATGCGGCGGTCGCGGGAGGGCAGCAGGCGACGCACGGTCATGGCGCGCAGCCCACCCAGGGGCACGGGGCGAGGCTCAATAAGTTTCATGGCTTTAGTGTACGCCGGGGCGGACGGGGGTGGGTGGGTTTGACCGGACGGCCGGGGCAAGCGGACGGCGGAGGGCAGATACGCCGAATGCGACTCCTTTTCCCGAGCAGGCGTTAAAACAACACCCGTTCGGGAAAAGGAATCACATTCGATGAGCTGCCGGTAAGACCTATGCAGAGCAGAGCTTGTTCCTCCCATGTGCGCTGTTTTATGTAGTAGTACATATCAAAGAGGAGTACCTAAAATTAAGTACTCCTCTTTGCCCTGAGTAATTCAGTTACGTTCTCTTTGCTTTTTTGACTTGATAGGAAGAGCACCTATAAGCCCACCGACTGCCGCCCATAGCAGGCAATACCCCCAGCTAAAATCTATATCCTTAGCATCATTCACGCTAGCGTATCGCGAAGTCGTTATGTTGTACTCAGCTCTAAGCCAATAAGCTACAGCTCCAACAAGAGCGAAGACCAAAATCATAATTATTCTTTTCATTAGCTAAAACCCTTTCTACAAGTTTTAGATTGTCATTTCTGATGTAGGTGGTACCTAGTGCTTAGACCAGCACCTACCGCTTTGACAAAATCAAGTCCGTCACAAAACCAGGTGCCCAAACTCAATTTAGGTATTGTGCCCCCCGGCAAGGGTAAATGTTTCGTTCATCATTGGTGTGAATCGTTTCAGAGATAATCCGGGGCAGTAACACCGGCAGAAGGCGCGCTAAGGCTAGCGAGCAACGCCAGGGACTCTGCCTCGTATGAATCTGGTCAGGCGCTGTAGGTTGTCAGCCGTAGCGCGCTCTCGCTGCCGACCGTGAAAGCATCAAAATCTCGAGGAACACGTTCACAGACACTTCGGTGTAGGGCGCATCCCCGCACACGCGGGGAACACTGAGGGTATGGGCTCGTTGCAGGTCTAGAGCGGGGCTCATCCCCGCACACGCGGGGAACACTCGTGTTCTTACTAGATCTTCCTATCTGGCGAGGGCTCATCCCCGCACACGCGGGGAACACCGTGATCGAGAGCCGCCCTTCTTGCCCTTCTGGGGCTCATCCCCGCACACGCGGGGAACACAGAGCCACCGATAAGCGAGCTCGAATGAACGGGGGCTCATCCCCGCACACGCGGGGAACACCATTTTGTGTTTGCAACACCAAAACTAGCGATAGGCTCATCCCCGCACACGCGGGGAACACGATTACGGGGCCTGCTGAGGCTCCGACGCTTGAGGCTCATCCCCGCACACGCGGGGAACACCAAAGATGGCTTTACCTCTGGTTGGTGCCCTGAGGCTCATCCCCGCACACGCGGGGAACACCCATTGTTCTCTCCTAAAGTTCAATTGAAATTGGGCTCATCCCCGCACACGCGGGGAACACAGATCTCTGTGCATAGTGCCAAGGGGATTGCTGGGCTCATCCCCGCACACGCGGGGAACACGCGCTGCTGAAGGTGCTGAAAGCTCCACTGCCAGGCTCATCCCCGCACACGCGGGGAACACGAGTCTGCCGCGGCTGTTGTGGGTGTGTCCGCAGGCTCATCCCCGCACACGCGGGGAACACACTTGCGCGAAGCCTGAGGCGAGGTGCGCCAGGGCTCATCCCCGCACACGCGGGGAACACTCCTGATCAGAGACGCCCGTTGATGAAACATAAGGCTCATCCCCGCACACGCGGGGAACACACTTGCGCGCTTGGGCTCACCATGAGCCCGGTAGGCTCATCCCCGCACACGCGGGGAACACACGCCGGTAAAGTGACATCTGGGTACCTTGATGGGCTCATCCCCGCACACGCGGGGAACACGTATTCCGGCATTTTCAAAACCCCTTTCTAGGAGGCTCATCCCCGCACACGCGGGGAACACATGGCGTTCCGCGCTACCAGCTTCTTCGTCACGGGCTCATCCCCGCACACGCGGGGAACACGCAGAGGTGTTCGTGACGGCCCAGAGCGAGAGGGGCTCATCCCCGCACACGCGGGGAACACACCCAGACTGACTTGAATACGAAGACCCAGGAAGGCTCATCCCCGCACACGCGGGGAACACCTAGCTATCGGCTACCAGCTCTACCAGGGCATGGGCTCATCCCCGCACACGCGGGGAACACCCGGGGAACTCGGCAACACTTGGGATTTGATGGGGCTCATCCCCGCACACGCGGGGAACACATGCTGCGGCAGGGAATCTGTGGATTCGCTCGGGGCTCATCCCCGCACACGCGGGGAACACGTTGCCCTGAGAGTCGTACATGCTGACCCCGAGTGGCTCATCCCCGCACACGCGGGGAACACTCTTTGCCCGGCTCCACCAGGGCAGCCTTCTTCGGCTCATCCCCGCACACGCGGGGAACACATTGCGGGGTTTTCCCGCGTAAAGAACGCTCCGGGCTCATCCCCGCACACGCGGGGAACACGTCTCGAACCGGGCGCTCGACCACGGGGGGATGGGCTCATCCCCGCACACGCGGGGAACACTCAAGGAGCCGGGTGGTGACCGCATCGGGGTACGGCTCATCCCCGCACACGCGGGGAACACCAGGGCACGGGGCGGTTTGACCCCGATTGTGAGGGCTCATCCCCGCACACGCGGGGAACACGAATCGAGATGTGGTATGAAAACCCGCCTGAAAGGCTCATCCCCGCACACGCGGGGAACACAAGATAACCTGAAATTTAGTAAAAAAGCAGTGGGGCTCATCCCCGCACACGCGGGGAACACGGACTTGGCGACGGTTTCGCGGGCTTCGGCGCGGGCTCATCCCCGCACACGCGGGGAACACACCCCTAACTCTGATGCTCCTTGGTACGCCTGGGGCTCATCCCCGCACACGCGGGGAACACACCTGGGCAAGCCGTCGGACTCCAATCCTTATGGGCTCATCCCCGCACACGCGGGGAACACCGCATCGGTGGCACCGTCCTGGTGTACGCCCGGGGCTCATCCCCGCACACGCGGGGAACACAAGTGCAGATGCGGGCCGGTGGTGTATCCAGTGGGCTCATCCCCGCAC
>NZ_JBPPWJ010000011.1:0-89039 GCF_053547255.1 Rothia sp. 11273D007AR
ATCGGACTCCGCAGGAGGTGGTTGATGGTGCTTTAGTGGTCTTATAATTGTCGGAACTAAAGCCAGTACATATCAGTAAACTCAACCATCGTTATCTCAACGATGGCCATGAAGCTACCAGAGGGGATGAGCATAGAAGATCTGGCAGTAATCATGAGAGGCTACCGAGATAGAGCTTTGAACCAACCCACAGTAGAAGGGCCTGAAAACCAAGAGGCTGATACTGAGTGCTAAGTTTGGGAAAACTACCATTCTGGCCGCGTCCGTTCGGCCTCAACTTCGAGTCGCGATCTGTGAACAACCCTGCATTGCAGCGATGGCCTAAGAAACAGTACTCCGACCAGCTTTTTATGAGGTCATGCTAGTTGGCCGGCCGAGTAAAAACCTCCACCGTTGAAACCACATCACCCTGGGAAAAGTCCTTGACCTGACCACTGGGGGTATAGCCTAGGGCCCTCCAGAAAGGTTCGGCGACCTCGGCGTTAGTTGCCACAATTCCCAAACGTAAAGTGCTGATATTTGGGTGCTGCCGAACCCCACCCAAGTAAGCGTCGTGCAGGGCCCTACCCACCCCGCGTCCTTGCGTCTGCCCATCAACCAGGGCCAGGGCCACATGGGCAAACTCCTCGCTTGGAAAACCCATCACAGCAATCAAAACCCCAACCAGGCGTCCGCCCTCAAAAGCTCCCAGCAAAACAGGGGAGTGGGATAAACCGGGTGGGAAGACCGTCAGGTTTTCCAACGCAGAACCGGGCTCGGCGGGGTGGCCAGAAATCCGCAGGAAGTAATCGGGGTTCTGATCATAGAGCTCCTGAACCAGATCAGCCTGGGTGGGTGCGAGCGTCGCAACCTGAATCATGCGGCTCCCTCCACCAGTCGCTCAACAAACCTGACCGCATTATCGCGGGTGCGAGCTATACGCTCTTCGAGGGATAGGGTCTCGTCCATCTGACGGATACCCGCCGGCTTTTTCTTGCCCCGCACATAGTCGGTGCAGGCCAGGTTGGAGCACAGGTAGGTGCCGATGGTGTTGCCGCGGCGCCCCGACTCGCCCGGCCGGGCCGCCGTATACAGCGAGATCCCCGACCCTGGGTGCAGAGTTAGGCAGAACTGGCACATCTGAGCGGCTTTACTCTGTGCCTTAGACTTTTGCAGCAGCACGCCCTGCACCTGCCCCTCGTGTTCCACGACCAGGCAGCCCTTGAGCGGGCTTTTCGGGTCAAGCCAGGACAGGAAAATTAGGTCGCCCCAGTTCTGCTCCTTGAGACTGGGTAGGTTGAGGCGTTTAGCCTCGCCCTTAGAGCAGTTAATAAAAGATGAGCGGACGGCAGCTTCGGTCAGTTCTTGCATACCTGCAAGTTTACCCTTTAGTGCGGGAATATCCCGGCCCCGCACCCGGTTGAAACAGGTGCACAACACCACCTGAAAGGCCGAATGAACATGACTTCGCCCCTCTTTGAACCCTTCACCTTACGTTCCATGACCACCCGTAACCGTCTTTGGGTTCCGCCCATGTGCCAGTACTCAGTCGAACGGCAGGACGGCAAGCCCACCGCCTACCACGTTTCCCACTACGGGGCTCTAGCCAGGGGTGGGGCCGGGGCCGTTATCGTCGAAATGACAGGTGTTGAACCAGCCGCCCGCATCAGCCCCTACTGCCTGGGCCTGTGGAGCGATGACCATGTCGAAGCTTTCAAGCCGGTCGTCGACGCCATTCACGCCGGGGGAGCTAAAGCAGGTATCCAGATTGCCCACGCCGGGCGGAAGGCATCGACGCCCGGTGAGCTCGTTCCGCACGATGGCAGATCCCTGGGGGAGGACGAGGGTGGCTGGGTCACGCTGGCCCCGTCCGCTCTTGCCTACCCCGGCTTTAAAGAACCGCAGGCCCTCACCGAAGAGAAAATTGACGACCTAGTGCAGGCCTTCGCCGCGGCTGCCACCCGCGCGGTTGCTGCCGGCTTTGACTTCATCGAGATTCACGGGGCCCACGGCTACCTGATTACCCAATTCCTTTCGCCCCTATCGAATCAGCGAGAAGACTCTTACGGCGGCTCCCTGGAGAACCGGGCCCGCTTTGCCCGCAGGGTCGCCCAGGCCATGCGGGAAGTGATGCCCGCAGAGATGCCGCTGATCGTCCGCCTGTCAGCCACAGAGTACCTGGAAGGCGGCATTACCGTTGAGGAAACCGCGCAGGTGGTGCGCTGGCTAGCTGAGGATGGCGTGGACTTCGCCGATATTTCCACCAGCGGAAACTACCCGGCACAAATTAAGATCTATGCGGGCTACCAGGTACCCATGGCAGCCCAGGTTAAGCGGGAGAGCGGCCTGCCGGTAGGTGCTGTTGGCATGATCAACTCGCCGCGACTTGCCGAGTTCATTGTGAGCTCAGGCCAGGCTGATCTGGTGCTGGTGGGCCGGGAAGCCCTCCGCAACCCAGCCTTTGCCCTGCACTGGGCAGATGAGCTTAAGGCAGATATCGACTATGTGCCCGCCCAGTACCGCCGGGCCTGGCGCACCCGCCGCTAGATAACCTCCATATGGTTGACGCGGTTGACGGTGGCTTTTAGGATTAACAATCATAGAGCCAACCAGGGGGGTTCTCATGTCCCACACCATCGACCGCAAAGACGCCCATGCCCAAGCTGTTATCGACCAGCTCGTTGCTGAGTTCACCCGTGATTTAGAAAGTCTACCCGCTGATTTTTTGGCGTCCATTGACGATCTAGAAGACATTAAAAGCCGCATGAGGTCGTTGGTAGCCCGCGCCAGCGTTAAGGGCTACGGCGACCTCATTGGGCCAGTCTACGACCTTGATAGCACCATGAAACTGCTCAAAGTTACCAGCCGGGCAGCCATCAGCAAGCAGGTCAAGCACCACAAGTTACTGAGACTGACCATCGAAAACAGCGAGTCAATTTTCCCTGTATTTCAGTTCGAGGGCAGAGCTGTAAGGGGAGATATACAACAGGTGCTGCGAGCCTTTGGCGACGCAGACTCATTCGCTGTTGCCCAGTGGTTCAACACACCACTCGACGGGGTAACCCCCTTAGATTTACTTGACCAAGGCTGCCTCGATACAGTTTTGACCGAAGCCCGTGCTCTTGCGGCAGGGTGGCAAACAGTATGACCCGGCAAAAAATAGCCCAGCACGGGCCTATGCCGGGGGCGAATCTCTCACTAGTTCCCTCCGTAGAGTACGAAAAAGGTAGCGAATTTTTCCGCGCCCACAGTCAGCAGTACGGCCCCTGGTATTTCTCTTCATCGATGCAGGGCCGGTTCGACCTACCTGAGCCCCAGGGAACCTGCTATCTCGCAACCAACCCGGGTGCTGCCGTCCGCGAGGTTATAGGTGACAGGCTCAGCCAATCCGGGCGCCTGCCCCAAAGCCTCGCCGAGGGAAAAGTGATTTCGCGGTTACCCCTGCCATATTCTGTACGTTCTGCGCATATTTCCCATGATGATGCGTTCATCCTGGGCATTACCGCAGAACTCACGACGATGCCTAACTATGACATTCCGCAGGCCTGGGCACAGGCCTTTAACAAGGCAGGGTTCGGGGCAATTACCTACCGGCCCCGATTTTCGCCGGGAGACTCTTTAGCTTTAGCTCTCTTTGGTGATGCCGGTGCGGCCCAATTCCCAAGTAGATTTGAGAGTACCCTGGCTGACGCCGCAACCAGTCTTGGCCTGGAGCTTTACGCGACACAGTCCCGAGACCTTTATACTTTTGCTACCTTCACCGAGAGCGATTAGCGATGCAGATTCCCCACTACACCACCGACGATTTTGAGCTGCCGGGGGTTCCGGACGCCTTCCAGCGGCTCTGGACGCCTCACCGCCGCGCCTACGTAAAGGGCGGGCAAAAAGACTACACCGAAAACACCTGCCCCTTTTGCGACGCCCCCACCCACGATGATGCCGAGTCGCTCATTGTGCACCGTGGCGAGCACGCCTACGTCATTCTCAACCTCTACCCCTACAACCCCGGGCACCTACTGGTTTGCCCCTACCGGCATATCCCCAACTACGACGACGCAACACTCGAAGAAACCGCCGAAATTGCTGCCCTCACCCAGAAAGCCATGGGAATTCTGCGAGAGGTCAGCCGGGCAGCCGGCTTCAACATCGGCATGAACCAGGGCAAAGTCGGCGGGGCAGGGGTCGCCGCCCACCTGCACCAGCACATCGTGCCCCGCTGGAGCGGCGACACCAACTTCCTGCCCATCGTGGCAGGCACCAAGACGGTCACACAGACCCTGGACGAGATCCGGGAACTGCTCAGCGATGCCTGGGACAGTCGAGAGCAGTAGGTAAGCCAACCGCCCGCCGACCCTCTGATATCTCGCGCTGGGGCGCTCGATATCATTCACGCCAGCCCCGTGCCAGCGGGCTTATTGGCTTACCTACTGCCCTCCTAGAACAGGGATTCCTGCACAGACGCCGGGGGAGTGAGTTCCCCGTGTTGGCGGCAGGCTCTGTTGGAGAGTTCTGCGGTGTTGATGAGGAAGGTCTGGTCGGGGTCGCCAAAGTGGGCGGTGAGGAACTTCCCGGTTCCACCGGTGATGTAGAAGCCGTGGGTGCCTTCGGTGAGGGTGGGGTAGGCGGTGAGCTGCTCGGGGTTTTCTGCCCGTAAGGACGCGTAGGCTCGTCTCATCGCGACGGACGGCACCCAGCGGTCTGCGGTGATATCGAAACCGTCGATGGTGTCTTGGGCGTCTTCGAGCGCCCAGGTGGCGTTTTCTACGGCCATGTAGTGTTCAGATTTGAGGCGCTCGGTGCTGGCGGGGTCGACCCAGGCCTTGTATTTGGTGGATGCCCGTTTGAACTGGGTGAGGTTGGCTTCTTGCGAGACTAGGTCTTCGAGCTGGCGCACGATGATGCCGGTGTCTGCCCGGGCAACGAAAGTAGCTGCGGCGACGGCCTGGTCGTCGAGACGGCGGGGGTTGGAGTGCAGGGAGGCGGTGCCGACCTTGGAAGTGCCGTCGGGGAAGGTTGCGATGTAGAGGTAGTGCTCAAGATTGACGTAGGCCAGGGCTGCCTCGTTCATTCGCGAACCCAGGTGGATACGGTGGATAGGTGCGAATTCGTCGCGGGCGAAACAGGAGTCACACTGCTTACCCTTGGTGATGATGGTGTGGGTGGGGCAGGGCTCCAGATGAAAGCCAACGCTATCGACGTTGGCCTGTGAGTAACCGCTGCAATAGGTGCCGGCGCCGCGGACGTCCGCCGGGAGGGTAGTAAGACCGAGGAAGCTACCCGGGGTGATAGCAATAGTTTCAATCTCACCGCTAGGTTGACCGTCAAGAAGAGGCTCAACTTTAAGGTAGGGAGCCCTATCGCGCCAGGTGATGTCACGCCAGATAAATTCGGGGAAGGGTACAAGCTGGTTCATGGAAGTAGTCATTACAGGTTCGAAGCATACACAAACCCGGTAAGATAGTCACCATGTCACGACCTGTTGTTCGCCTTGTTGGCCAAGGCATTCGTTATGCGACCAAGTTGCGCGGGGGCGGCTCTGCCTTCCCTGGCTTGGTCATGGAGAAACTGCACCCTAATTTTGTGGCGGAGGAGCTGGCTAAGCTGCCGCGCGGTGTTGTCGTTGTTTCGGGTACAAACGGTAAGACGACCACCACCAAGATGGTGGTGCAGCTGCTGGAAGCCCAGGGCCTGAAGGTCTTTACCAACCGCACCGGGTCGAACTTCGTGCGGGGTGTAGCTGCTGCTCTGCTGGGTGAGATGAACCTGGCGGGTAAGCTCGACGCTGACATTGCGGTACTTGAGCTGGACGAGGCTCACGCGGTGCACTTTGTACGCAAGGTCAAGCCCAACTACGCGCTGCTGCTCAACGTCCTGCGTGATCAGTTAGACCGCTTCGGTGAAATCGATACGACCCGCCGTATGCTGGCTACGGTTGCCGGCGCCACGACGGGCACCGTGGTGCTCAACCGCGAGGACCCGCGTATTCGTTCTCTGGCTGAGAACATTCAGCCCGGCACCCGGGTGAGCTACTTCGGCCTGTCTGAGAAGCTCCGTGCCCTCTTCCCGTCCGATGACGACCTGCGCACCAGCCCCGAGGGGGCCGACCGCGCGGATGCCGGCCTCTTGGCACCAGAGCTGCCGGCGGCGTCCGTCCTGCTCAAGGACTTCAAGGGAACCGCCGCCACCTTCGATGTTGCCGGTAAGGAGCTGGCGGGCACCATCAACCTCTACGGGGTCTACAACATCTTTAACGCCGCTGCGGCAATGGCCCTGACGCGCGAAGTCATGGGGGATTCCCTCAACGAGACTAAACTTCTGGCTGAACTTGAGCATATTGCCCCGGCTTTTGGCCGCGGTGAAACCCTCAACGTTAACGGCCAGACCCTGCAGCTACTTCTGGTGAAGAACCCCAGCGGGTTCCGCCTGTCGCTGGCGTCCGCCGATGCCAAGGACTACGCCACCATGATTACCATCAACGACGCCTACGCCGACGGCCGCGATGTTTCCTGGCTCTGGGACGTTGACTTCCACTCCCTGACTCAGGGCGGCGTCACCATGGTGTCGGGTGTGCGCGCCTACGACATGGCCCTGCGCCTGCAGCACGACGATGTTTATGTAGAGAACATCAGCGAGGACCTCGAAGAAGCCCTCGCCACCTTTATTGCTAAGTCAGAGGGTCGCCCCATGCGCATCTTCTGCACCTACACCGCCATGCTGGCCATCCGTAAGGAACTGGCGAAAATCACCGATGTGGAGGAAATCTAATGAGCGATTTTGAGAACGCACCGGTCGAAGCGGGCGAGCAGATTATCACCCAGACCGGCAACAACAAGAGCCTCAAAATTGTGCAGCTCTACCCCAAAGATATGAACATCTACGGGGACTGGGGCAACACCCTGTCGCTCTCCCGCCGGGCCCAGGCCCACGGTTTCACCACCGAAATCGTTGACTACAACCCCGGTGATGAATTCCCGCTCGATGGCGACATCTTTGTGGGCGGCGGTGGCCAGGATTCAGGCCAGTCTGTAATTCAGGATGACCTGCTCGCCAACGCTGAAACCCTTCGCATGCTGGCTGAAGACGGCACCCCCATGCTGGTAATCTGCGGTCTGTACCAGCTCTTCGGTAGAGAGTTCAAAACCGTCGGCGGCGTCACCCTCAACGGTATTCGCGTCTTTGACGCTAAAACCGTCGGCGGCGAAGAACGCCTGATCGGCAACATCGTTGAGGAATCTGAAGAGTTCGGCACCATCATTGGGTTCGAAAACCACTCGGGGCTTACCTATCTCTCCGGCGACACCAAGCCCCTGGCCACCGTCACCAAGGGCGAGGGCAACAACAAGGAAGATTCCGGCGAGGGCGCCCGCGTCCACAACGTCATCGGAACCTACCTGCACGGCTCCCTGCTGCCCAAGAACCCTGCCATCTCGGACTTCCTCATCAAGCAGGCAGCGATCAAGAAGTACGGTGAGTTCACCCCCGTCGTTATTGACGACACCCTCGTGGAAAAGGCGCGCGCCTCAGCGTCCGCCCGTCCACGCTAGAATAGTACGAGGTACATCGCGCCCGCCCGCGTGCGGGCGCACCAGACGAACAAGGAGAATCATGTCAGGTCACTCCAAATGGGCCACAACCAAGCACAAGAAGGCAGCAATTGACGCCAAGCGCGCCAAGGCCTTCGCTAAGTACATCAAGGCAATTGAAGTTGCAGCTCGCATGGGTGGCCCCGACCCGGCAGGTAACCCCGCCCTCGACCTCGCAGTATCAAAGGCCAAGAAGAACTCTGTTCCCAACGACAACGTTGAGCGCGCTATCAAGCGCGGCGCCGGTCTGACCGGTGAAGCCATCGACTACACCGAAATCATGTACGAGGCTCGCGGCCCCCAGGGTACCGCCCTCTACATCGAGTGTCTGACCGACAACCGCAACCGTGCAGCCGCTGAGGTTCGTACCGCCGTTACCCGCAACGGCGGCACCATGGCAGACTCTGGCTCCGTAGCCTTCCTCTTCGAGCGCAAGGGCGTTGCCGAAGTTGCTAAGACCGAGGGGCTGACCGAGGACGACGTCCTCATGGCCGTGCTCGACGCCGGTGCTGAAGAAGTCATCGACGATGGCGAGATTTTCACCGTTGTCTCTGAGGCAACCGACCTACCCGCCATCCGCAAGGCTCTGGAAGAGGCTGAACTCGAGTACAACAACGACGACCCTGTCTTCCGTCCCACCATGCAGGTAGACCTGGACGCTGAGGGCGCTAAGAAGTTCCTCAAGCTTGCCGACGCCATCGAAGAACTGGACGACGTGCAGAACGTCTACTCCAATGCAGACATCAGCGAAGCCGTCATGGCCGAGCTTGAAGCTGAATAACCAGCAGGGAAAGGGGGAGCGCGTGGCCCCGGCTCACGGCACCTCACACCAGCGCCCGGAACCCGCCCCGCGAGTTCCGGGCGCTGCCCGCATTCTGGGGGTTGACCCGGGCCTCACCAGGTGCGGTTTCGGTTTGGTCGATATGACGGCCAACCGCAAGGCCCACTTTGTCAACGTGGGAGTGGCGGGTACCGCCGCTTCGGAGAGTCTGGATGCCCGTATCCTCAAGATTCTGCGCGCTGCCGAGGCCTGGCTCGACACCTATCAACCCGACGCCCTGGCGATTGAGCGAGTTTTTGCCCAGGAGCAGGTCAATACCGTGATTGGTACTGCCCATGCCTCCGGCGTGGTAATTGCGGCTGCCGCTGCGCGCGGCGTGCCGGTGCACTTCCACACGCCCTCAGAGGTGAAGGCTGCGGTGACAGGTTCAGGACGCGCCGACAAGGCATCGGTGGGGCGCATGGTTACCCGCATTTTGGGGCTTGACGCCATGCCCAAACCGGCGGACGCAGCGGACGCCCTCGCTCTGGCTATCTGCCACGGCTGGCGCGGCGGGGGCATTGGCTCCGGCATCAACATGGCAGCCACCACCCAGACCCACCAGGGCTCCAACCCGGCGGCAGCGCGCCGCAGCGCCCAGCTCACCCCCGCCCAGCGGGCTTGGATAGAGGCGGAGGCAAGGGCACGAAGATAGGGCAGGGCTGTTGGGTAAGCGGCGGACTCACAGCGAAGCTGCTGGCTCGATGTAGTGAGCGGGTGTGGCAGTACGCAAGAGCGAACGGAATCCGCCGTTAGGCGGGGCGTGAATCGCGTAACGAGCGCAGCGAGTCGCGCGAGAGGGTCGGCAGCGAGCGTGAGTCCGCCGCTTGCCCGTAATATACAAGACACACGCTTCTTGTATTAGTACATATATTCGAATAGAATTGGTTTCATGATTAGCTCACTGACCGGTACCGTGACCCATCTGGGGTTGGAGACCGCTGTTATCGACGTTAACGGTTTTGGCATGCTGGTGCATCTCAATGCTCGTACAGCTTCGCAGCTGCGCCTGGGGGAGAAGGCTACTGTTCTGACCACCATGATTGTGCGTGAGGACTCCATGACTCTCTACGGGTTTGCTGAGCCTGCTGAGCGCGAGGTCTTTGACATGATGCTGTCGGTCTCGGGTATCGGCCCGCGTATTGCCCTGGCAGTGCTCGGTGTGCATGCCCCGGCTGAGGTTGAGCGCGCTGTGGCTACCGGTGACGATAAGGCTTTCACCAAGGTACCCGGTATCGGCCCCAAGGGGGCGCGCCGCATCGTCCTGGAGCTTGCTGGCAAGCTGATTTTGGCGGACGGAGCCACCGACCAGCTGCCTATCGACCAGGGTGTGAGCTGGAAGCCCCAGGTGCAGGATGCCCTGACCAGCCTGGGCTGGAACGAGCGGGACGCCGTGAGCGCTATTGAGTCCTTCATTGAGCACAACCCGAAGGCAGAAACCATGGGTGTTGCCGAAGCGCTGCGGGCCGTACTAGCTTCGCTGGGTAACCAGAATACGGTGGGGCGATAGGTAGAGTATGAGTCAGTTCCCTCACGCCGATGGCCAGATTCCCGGTCAGCGCCTGGTTTCGATGGATGAAGAGCCAGAAGAAAAAATGATTGAGGCGGCCCTGCGTCCCAAGTCTCTTGATGACTTTGTGGGGCAGCAGCGCGTGCGTCAGCAGCTGTCGCTGGTGCTTGAGGCATCGAAGATGCGCGGACGCTCGGCCGACCATGTGCTCCTGTCGGGCCCTCCCGGCCTGGGTAAGACCACCCTGGCGATGATTATTGCTGCCGAGATGGACGCGCCCCTGCGTATTACCTCCGGGCCGGCCATTCAACATTCGGGTGACCTGGCTGCGATTCTTTCCTCTCTCACCCCCGGTGAGGTGCTCTTTCTCGATGAAATTCACCGTATGAGCCGCCCGGCTGAAGAGATGCTCTACATGGCCATGGAAGATTTCCGTGTGGATATCGTGGTGGGCAAGGGGGCAGGGGCAACCTCTATTCCCCTGGAGCTGCCGCCCTTTACCCTGGTAGGGGCAACCACCCGCGCGGGTCTGCTACCCGGGCCCCTTCGTGACCGCTTTGGCTTTACCGGCCACCTGGAGTTCTACTCGGTCACCGAGCTAGAGAGCGTGATCCGCCGGTCTGCTGGCCTGATGGAACTCAACATTAGCCCCGAGGGCTTTGCAGAGATTGCGGGTCGGTCCCGGGGCACACCCCGTATCGCTAACCGCCTGCTGCGTCGTGTGCGCGACTGGGCCCTGGTCAACGGCATCGACCGTATCGAGGCCTCGGCGGCAGCAACAGCCCTCAACATGTACGAGGTCGATGAGCGCGGCTTGGACCGCCTAGACCGTGCGGTGCTTGAAGCTCTGATTACCAAGTTTGGCGGGGGGCCGGTGGGCCTCTCTACCCTGGCTATTGCGGTGGGCGAAGAGACCGAAACCGTCGAGACCGTTGCCGAGCCCTACCTGGTGCGCGAGGGTCTGATTGGGCGAACCCCCCGCGGGCGAGTTGCCCTACCCGCTGCCTGGGAGCACCTTGGACTGGAGGCTCCAGACCTGCCCTAGCGGCCGTCCGCCCCTGTAATATCAGGGGGCAACCAGCCAACTGCAAGGAACTTGGCATAGAATGGGGACTTAGTTTGTTCACCCCCCATCAACCACGTTAAGAGGGATTCTCGTGCAGTCAGGCTCACCCCTGTTTATGCTCCTACTTCTGGGCATCATGATGCTGGTGCTCATCGTGCTACCGGCACGCCGCGCCAAGAAGGCCCAGCAGCAGATTAAGGAACGTCAGGACGCCATGGTGCCCGGCACCCAGGTCATGACTAACTTTGGTCTCTACGGCTCTGTTGTCTCTATCGACAAGGAAGCCAATACCGCCCACCTGGAAATCGCTCCGGGTACCGTGGCCAAGGTTCACCTCATGACCGTCACCAGCATCGAGGAAGACACCGCTGCCGCGCCGGTAGCCGACGCCGAGCGTCCTGTCATCCAGGGTGAAGTCGCAGACGATCCCAAAAACTAAACCACAGCTTAGGGTGCGCTACCTCTAGATTCAGAGGTGGCGCGCCTTTTCATGTTTCACGAACCCACTCACCTGAAGGGGTACCGATGGCTCAACCATCCCACGTCACCAAAGCCAGAGGCGCACTTGCCTCGATGGCCCTGGTGTTGCTCTTACTGGCCGGAGGTATCTTCGGCACGACCTTTGCCGGGGGCACCTGGCTTCCCAAGCTGGCCCTAGATCTCTCTGGCGGCACCCAGCTCATTCTCTCGCCCGAAACCAACGATTCCTCTGGCGAGGCAATTACCGCTGAACAGCTTGACCAGGCTGTTGAAATTATCCGCCAGCGCGTCGATGGCGCGGGCGTGGCAGAAGCTGAAGTGACCACCCAGTCGGGCCAGAACGTCGTTGTTTCTGTGCCCGGTACCTTGAGCTCAGAAACCCGCGATCTGATTCAGACCTCGGCGCAAATGAGCTTCCGTGCGGTCATTAACGCTGGCACCCCGCAGGCGGTTGCGGCGGACGCTGCCGCTGCCGAGGACGCCCTACCCTCGCCGACGGCTGAACCCACCGACGGATCCGACTACAACTGGGTGACAGGCGATCTCTGGCGCCAGTACGAGCAGCTGGACTGCACCGTCCCCGCTAACGTGGATACCTCCAACCAAGACCCCAATGCCGCTATTGTGGCCTGTGCTTCCGATGGCAGTGAGAAATACATCCTGGGCCCCATCGAAATTGAGGGTACCGACATTGACACCGCCTCCTACTCCCAGGTAGCTAGCTCAACCGGCTTCGCCACCGGCCAGTGGGGCGTGAACATTGTCTTCAATGAGGCCGCTACCCAGACCTTCAAGGACGTCACTACCCGCCTGAACGCAATTCGCGGTGCCAACGCGTCCGACCCCCGCGCCCGTTTCGCCATCATGCTGGATGGCCAGGTCCTTTCTTCCCCCGTCACCCAGGCGGTCATTACCAACGGCCAGCCCCAAATTACCGGTAATTTCACCGAGCAGGACGCCGCAAACCTGGCTGAGCAGCTCAAGTACGGTGCCCTGCCCATTAGCTTCACTATTCAGTCTGAGCAGCAGATTTCAGCGACCCTGGGTTCTGACCAGCTCAAGATGGGCTTAATCGCCGGTCTGATTGGTCTGCTTCTGGTGTTTATCTACTCCCTCTTCCAGTACCGTCTGGTCGGCCTGGTTAACATCACCTCGATTATCGTTGCGGGCCTGCTCTCCTACGGTGTGATTGTGCTGCTGGGTCACCTGATGAACTACCGTCTGTCACTGGCGGGTGTTGCCGGTCTGATTGTCTCCATCGGTCTGATGGCTGACTCCTTCATCGTCTATTTCGAGCGTATCCGTGATGAGATTCGTGCCGGCCGCACCATCCCTGCCGCTATCGACCACGGCTGGCTCCGTGCCAAGCGCACCATCCTGGCTTCCAAGGCCGTGAACCTGTTAGCTGCTGTGGTGCTCTACTTCGCCTCGGTCGGTAACGTGCGCGGCTTTGCCTTCACCCTGGGCCTGACCGCGGTATCTGACTTGATTATCACCTTCCTCTTCATCCACCCGCTCATGGTCCTCTTAGGCCGTAAGGACTACTTCCGCAACGGCGGACGCTTCTCGGGTATGGACCCGGTAGCACTCGGCTCAACCCCGCTCTACCGGGGTGCGGGGCGCGTCCGCACTCCCGAAGAAGCTGAAGGCGCCCTATCCCTAGCTGAGCGGAAGCGCCGCGAGCGCTTGGCCGCTGAGGCGGCTGAAGCTGAAGCGGCACAGGGGAGTGTTGATGTGGAGCCCCTGCCTGCCGCAGATTCCACCACTACAGAGGAGGCCCGCCGTGGCTAATAAACTCGCTCAGTTCGGTAATGAACTGCATTCTGGTCAGCGGTCGTTTGGGTTTGTGCCTAAGCGTCGCCTGTGGCTGACGATTGCCCTGGCTCTGGTTGTGCTGGCGGCCCTGGTGCCGGTGGTGCGCGGTGGCTTCAATCTGGGTATTGAGTTCCGCGGTGGTTCAGAGTTCACCGTGTCGCAGGTGGCCGATACCGATATTTCTATCGGTCAGCAGGCGATTGCGGACGCCGCCCCCGAGGCGACCGACGTGCGCGTCACTAATATCGCTGCGGGTACCGTACGTGCTCAGATGAGTGAGCTGACCGACGATGAGACTCTGGCTGTGGGGCAGGCCCTGCAGTCAGCCTACGGCGTGAGCTCTGACCAGGTGACCTCGTCCTTCGTGGGCCCCACCTGGGGCGCTGGGGTGACCCAGCAGGCTCTGGTGGGTCTGGTCTGGTTTATTCTGCTGGTGATGATCGGTATGGCCCTGTACTTCCGTACCTGGAAGATGTCGGTCTCGGCAATTGCTGGCCTGATTTTTACCATCGTGACTACCGTGGGCCTGTACGCTCTCATCGGTTTTGAGATTACTCCCAGTGCGATTATCGGCTTCCTGACCGTGTTGAGCTACTCTCTCTACGACACCGTGGTGGTTTTCGATAAGATTCGTGAGAACACCGAGGGGCTTGAGAAGCGCCGCGACACTACCTTCGCTGAGCAGGTGAATTTGGCGGTCAACCAGACCCTGGTGCGCTCTATCAACACCTCGATTGTGGGTATTTTGCCGGTGGGCTCGATTCTCTTCATCGGCGCCCTGCTCCTGGGTGCGGGCACCCTCAAGGACCTCTCCCTGGCCCTCTTCGTCGGTATCATCATCGGTACCCTGGGAACGCTTTTTGTTGCGGCTCCCGCCTACGCTGCCCTGCGCCTGGGTGAGAAGGGCGTGCGTGAGCATACCGAGCTCGTCTGCCGTGCCCGCCAGGGGCAGGTTGAAGCGGGCGAAGAGCGTGAGGACGCCAGCGGGCAGCAGGATGCCCCGGTGATGGTCACCGTGCATTCGGTTAACCTCGATAGCAAGTAGACCAAACAGCTAGGCGTTTTACCCTAGAAACGGGAGCGGATGACTGTCCGCTCCCGTTTTTGTTACGCGCAGTGTGGAATTAATCTAAGATAGTCCCACACGAGTATTTCAGTTTGAGGGGGAATTGGGCATGAGCCGGTCAGAAGAGAGCAGCCAGAAGGATTCTCGCGCAGAGGGTAAGCGGCCGGTTCGCGGGTCGCACCGGGTCATGTCTGCTTCGGGGCGTGTGCCAACCCGCCTGGTATTTGGGCGTGAGCAGCAAGAGGGCCCCGCCCCTCGTTTTTCTCCGGTGCTGGCACCGGTGATTCGCACCGTCAAGAAGTACCACCCCGATGAAGACCTTGAGGTGCTGCAGCGGGCCTTCCAGGTCGCGAACCACTACCACCGGGGGCAGAAGCGCAAGAGCGGGGACCCCTACATCACCCACCCGGTAGCCGTGACGACCATTCTGGCTGAGATAGGTGCTACCGGCCCCGTGCTGGTCGCTGGTCTGCTGCACGATACGGTCGAAGATACCGAGTACACCCAGGAGCAGCTCACTGCTGATTTCGGCTCTGAGGTCGCCTACCTGGTAGACGGTGTGACCAAGCTTGATAAGGTCAGCTACGGCGATAACGCCCCCATTGAGACAATTCGCAAGCTGGTTATCTCGATGTCGCAGGATGTGCGCGTGCTGCTCATCAAGCTGGCTGACCGTCTGCACAATGCCCGTACCTGGCGGTTTGTCTCCGGTGCCTCTGCTGCGCGTAAGGCCGAAGAGACCCTGCAGATTTATGCCCCGCTGGCCCACCGCCTGGGCTTGAACACCATCAAGTGGGAGCTGGAAGACCTCTCCTTTGCCGCTATGAGCCCCGATATCTACGCCGAGATTGTGCGGATGGTGGGCGAGCGTACCCCCAAGCTCGAAAAGTACCTGGCCGAGGCCCGCGTGACGATTGAGGATCGCCTGGCCCAGGTAGGTATTGAGGCCACTGTAACGGGCCGCCCCAAGCACTATTACTCTATTCATCAGAAGATGAAGACCAAGGGTAAGAGCTTCGACGATATCAACGATATTCTGGCCGTGCGCATCATGGTCGAGGACGAGAACGATTGCTACACCGCCCTGGGGCACGTGATGTCCCTGTGGATGGCGGTTCCTGGGCGCTTCAAGGACTACATCAAGCAGCCCAAGCACAACCACTACCAGTCACTGCACATGACGGTGCACGGGCCCGGCGGTCTGCCCCTGGAAATCCAGATCCGCACCTACAAGATGCACGAAGAGGCTGAGTACGGTGTGGCTGCCCACTGGCGCTATAAGGCTGCCTCCCGCGGTGAAAAGGTAGACCTTTCACCCAAGGAACCTAGCACCCAGACCGCTGCCTTCAACATCGGTATTTTGCAGTCGATTTCTGAGATTTCGAACTCCAACCCCGAGTCTGAGCAGTTCTACCAGCAGCTGTCTGAGCGGCTTGAGACCGATGAGATTGTGGTGCTGACTCCGCAGGGTAAGCCCATTAGCCTGCCAGTGGGCTCAACCCCGGTTGACTTTGCCTACGCTATCCACACCGAGGTGGGGGACCGCACCATTGGGGCTAAGGTCAACGGCAAGCTGGTTCCCCTGCACACCGAGCTCGAGACCGCCTCAACGGTTGAGATTCAGACAACCAAGGACGAGAACCACGCCCCGAGCGAGGACTGGCTCAAGTTCGTGCGCACCAGCAAGGCCCGCACCAAGATTCGCCAGCACTACGCCAAGGGCCGCCGCATCGAGGCCATGAACCGTGGCAAAGAACGCGTGGTCAAGGCTATGCGTCAGCACGAGCTGCCCCTGACCAAGATGATGACACCCGAGCTCATGCTGCAGGTCGCCCAGGATCTTCACAAGCACGATGTTGCCACCCTCTACCACGCTGTGGGCGAGAACGAAGTGGAGACCCAGGCCGTCATTACCTCCCTGGTCAACCTCTACTACGGTGAGGACGACGTCGACCAGACCGTTGAACTCGATAGCTTCGACGCCTCCCTGGTATCTAACCGCCGCTCGGTGGGCGATGACAACGGTGTGGTGGTACCCGGTGCCGAGGGTATTCTGACTAAGATTGCCCGTTGCTGCACCCCCGTACCGCCCGACGACATTGTCGGCATCGTCACCCGCTTGCAGGGTATCTCGGTGCACCGTACCGACTGCCCCAACGTACTAAGCCAGGCTGACGACCCCCGCCAGACCGCGGTGGAATGGGCTTCCCACGGTAACTCCGTCTATCGGGTATCGATTCAGGTGGAGGGTATTGACCGTAAGTCCTTGCTCTCCGACACTATCCGAGTCATTTCCGAGGCCGGCTGCAACATCGTGGACGCCAAGGTTCATACCAGCGACGAACGTTTTGTAGTCAACCGTTACACCGTAGAGCTCTCTGACCGCTTTATGCTGGAGCACTTGCTGAACCAGATTCGCAACGTCCCCGGCATCTATAACGCCTACCGTCTGACCGGTTCCCGTCCGCTCATGAACCAACAGGGCTAGGTCCCAGTCGCAAGGGCCCCGCCATGAGCTGGTGGGCCAGATGCTGAGCCCTGAGTAGGGCTGTAGCTTTCAGGTTGATGTGTTCTCGGGCGCTCTGGAGCAGAAGCTCAGGCGTGACGCTGTTGTGGCTATCGAGCAGGATGGCCCTGACGATGGCCAGGTCGCTCTCATCGAGAGAATGGGTGATGATATCCAGGGCTGTCTTGAGGGGCGTGGTGAGGCGAATGGGCCCGATAGTCATGGTGTCGTAGGGGCGTAACTGGGCCTGATGGCTTGCAAAGTTCGCTCGGCAGGGGCGGGGCAGATTGAAGCGGTTATCCCGGTCGTAATCAACGTGCAGGCGCCCCTCCGGTAGCTCGGGCAGGTAGCCCAGAACCCAGGCTGCGGTGGCCCGAGAGTAGCGGATGCGATGGTGGTAGCCTGCCGGGGTGAACAGCCCCAAGCTGGCTGCCCGCATGAGCGGGGTGGGTTCGTCCTCTGGCTCCCGGTAGATGCCGTGATGGAGGTGGACAAGCTGACGTTCCTTGATGAAGGCTCGCCACTGATCTGCGGAAAGTTGCGTGGTTTCTTGGCTATAGAGGCGGACGAGCGCAAGTGGCTCCTGCTGCTGCGGCGCCTCTTCTGCCCCTCGTGGCAGGTAGGAATGGTTGTCGCGGGCGATGAGGTGCAGGGAGCTTGCTGGCTTGTGCGGCACCGGCGCTAAGGGGAAGGGAAGCTCTGAGAGGGCCGTGACTACGTTGATTTGTTCCATGACTACGTTCTAGCACATCAGCGCCGGGTGCAAGAGAAAAATCTGTCAGGCTGTGGATAAGTAGGCTAGCCAGGTAGGCTTATCCACAAAAATCCCCCGTCTACCGGCCGGTAGACGGGGGATTCTGCGTCACAAAGACGTCACAGACAAGTCTGGGGGTTAGGCGCCAAACTCAGCAGAAGAAGCCTTGAGGGTCTCAAGCCACTGCTTGCGGGCGTCCAGGGCTTCCTGGGCCTTCTTGATCTTCTGGGCGTTGCCGCTGGCCTCGGCCTTGGCCAGGTCTGCTTCAAGACCGGCGATGGCGTCCTCCAGCTGGGTCAGCATGGAGTTAGCGCGAGCCTGCTTAGCCGGGTCGGTCTTCTGCCACTTGGCGTTCTCGGCGCGGTGGATTTCGTCCTGAACCTTACGCAGCTCCTGCTCAACGCGGCGCACCGAGTTGCGGGGCACGCGTCCGATGGCTTCCCAGCGATCCAGAATGCCCTCAAGGGCCTTCTTAGCCGCAGCGATATCGGTAACTGGCAGAATGCCGCGGGCCTCTTCCAGCAGGGCTTCCTTAGCCTTCAGGTTCGCCTCAAATTCCTTATCCAGCTCAGCGTTCACCGCGGTGCGGGCATCGAAGAAGACGTCCTGGGCTGCACGGAAGCGGGCCCACAGGGCGTCATCTTCCTTGCGGGTGCCGCGGGGGGCTGCCTTCCACTGGTCCATCAGATCGCGGTACTTAGCGGCGGTTGCTGCCCAGTCGGTGGAGTTCTGCAGAGCCTCAGCCTCAGCGATGAGGGCTTCCTTCACGCGCTTAGCCTTGGCATTAGCCTCATCGAGCTGGGAGAAGTGGGCACGGCGGCGGCGGTCAAAGCTGGTGCGGGCAGCGCGGAAACGCTTCCACAGCTCGTCCTCGATGCTCTTGGCCAGGTGGTGTTCCTTCTGGGTCTTCTTCCACTCTTCGAAGAGCTCGTTCATGCGGGCGTGGGAGTTCTTCCAGTGAATAGCGGAGTCGTCCTTAGCCACGATAGCCTCAGCCTCAGAAACGATAGCTTCACGGGCTTCAAGGGCTGCCTGGCGAGCTTCGGCGCTCTCGGTCTTCTCTGCTTCCTCACGCTCATTGATTTTGCCAACCAGGGCAACCAGGCGTTCCTGCAGGGCGGCGTAGTCGCCCACCATGTTGCGCACAGCAACCTGCTGACCCAGGTGGGCAGCTGCCTTCTGCAGGTCAGCGGCCTTGGCCTTGCGCTCTACGCGCTCTTCGAGCAGGGCAACCTGGGCTTCAAAGTTCTCAAACTTGCGGGCAAAGTAGCCAAGGGCTTCGTCGGCAGATGCGCCGGGTACCTGGCCTACTGCGTATTCTTCACCGTCAACGATAACGAAAACGTGACCGTCCTCGTCCACGCGGCCGAACTTACGGGCCTTGTCGAGGTCTACGTTGAGGGTGGTGTCGTCGGATTGGGTAGTCACCGCTATAACTCTTTTCGCATCAGTAGTGGGGGCGAACCCCCGTTTAAGTAATGAAAAGTGCACCAGACCGGGCCGTATCGATAGGGCTGGTTGCCGATTCGCGAAGAGGCGGCAATAATCTATCGGGCGCAGGTGGCGCAGTTACCAGCATAGCGTGTTTAGGGCGAAAGCGGGTGCAATTACCCGGCAGGTGCGCCTTCGGTCTAGTATTAAAGGGACTGTGCTCTGCTGTGAGACCGCTTGTTTCCCGGGGGCACGTTACCTACTTCGACCGTTTTCAACCGATAAAAGGGGAGCACATGGCTCGCAAACAATCGCTTTCTGGTTTTCCGGAGCACCTGCCCGAGGAACGCCTGGTAGAGAATTTTGTTCTCGATACTTTGCGAGAGACCTTTGAGCTTCACGGTTTTTCGTCGATTGAGACCCGTTCGGTAGAGACCATTGAGCAGCTTCTGCGCAAGGGCGATATTGATAAAGAGGTCTACGCGGTCTCCCGCCTGCTTGACGATGCGGACGAAGCCCGGGGCGGCAAGAAGGAAAAGCTGGCCCTGCACTTTGACCTGACCGTGCCCTTTGCCCGCTACGTGGTAGAGAACGCCGGTTACCTTTCCTTCCCCTTCATGCGCTACCAGATTCAGAAGGTCTGGCGCGGTGAGCGCCCCCAGGAGGGTCGTGCCCGCGAGTTCACCCAGGCCGACGTGGACGTCGTTGGTGACGGTGTCCTGCCCTTCCGCTACGACGTGGAACTGGCCCTGGTCATCGTCGATGCGCTCTCCAAGCTGCCGATTCCCGACTTTAAGCTGCGCGTCAACAACCGCAAGCTCTCCGAGGGCTTCTACCTGGGTCTGGGCCTGACCGACACCGCCGGGGTACTGCGCAATATCGATAAGCTTGAAAAGATCGGTGCGGACGCCGTCGCCCAGCTTCTTAAGGACGAGGTCGGCGCTACCGACGAGCAGGCCGCTGCCGCCCTGAAGCTTGCCAGCATCCGTGCTGAAGATACTTCCTTTGCTGATCAGGTGCGCGCCCTGGGCGTCACCCACGACCTGCTCGAAGAGGGCCTAGCTGAACTGACCGAGGTTATCGGTGAGGCAGCTAAGCGCGCCCCCGGCAAGGTAGTAGCTGACCTTTCCATCGCCCGCGGTCTGGACTACTACACCGGCACCGTCTATGAAACCGTGCTGGTAGGCCACGAACAGCTGGGCTCTATCTGCTCCGGTGGCCGCTACGAGTCCCTGGCCTCAAACGGCAAGAAGACCTACCCCGGTGTGGGCCTGTCCATCGGCGTCACCCGTCTGGTGGCCCGCATCCTGTCCCAGGGCTTTGCCGAAGCAACCCGCAAGGTGCCCACCGCCGTCCTCATCGCCCTCACCAACGACGACATGTGGTCAGGTGCCCAGGACGTCGCCGACGCCCTGCGCACCCGCGGTATCGCCTGCGAGGTCTCAGCCACCGCCGCAAAGTTCGGTAAGCAGATTAAGTACGCCGAGAAGCGCGGCATCCCATTCGTCTGGTTCACCTCAGCGGGGGAGAACGGCGAACTCACCCACGAGGTGAAAGACATCCGCACTGGCGAGCAGGTAGCTGCAGACCCCGGCACCTGGGCCCCGCCCGCCGACGACCTGCACGTGCGCGTGCTCCCTACCGCCTAATTCACACCCGTCCAACCGGTGCCAGGCGCACCACAACACGGTAAAATCGGGAGCAAACTGAACTTAAGACAGTGCCACCCGGTACCGTGCCCCATCGAAAGGAACTCAGTGCTACGCACTCACACCCTCGGCGAGCTAACCGCCGAGAACATCGGAGAAACCGTTACCCTCTCTGGCTGGGTAGCCCGCCGCCGCGACCACGGTGGCGTGGCCTTCGTTGACCTGCGTGACCGCGAAGGCGTCACCCAGGTTGTCTTCCACAACGAAGCCGACTTCGAGCACCTGCGCAACGAGTACGTCCTCAAGGTCGTGGGTGAAGTAACCCGCCGCCCCGAGGGCAACGAAAACCCCAACCTCACCACCGGTGAAATCGAGGTTATGGTCAAGGAGACCGAGGTGCTCAACACCTCAGCCCCCCTGCCCTTCCAGATTGATGAGCACGTTGAAGTGGGCGAAGAAGCCCGCCTCAAGTACCGCTACCTCGACCTGCGCCGCCCCGAGCCTGCCCGCCTGATGCGCCTGCGCTCAGAAGCAAACCGCGCCGCCCGCGAGGTGCTGCACGGCCAGAACTTCACCGAGGTCGAGACCCCCACCCTGACCCGCTCCACCCCCGAAGGTGCCCGCGACTTCCTGGTGCCCGCACGCCTGGCACCCGGCTCCTGGTACGCCCTGCCCCAGTCACCCCAGCTCTTCAAGCAGCTGCTGCAGGTGGGCGGTATCGAGAAGTACTACCAGATCGCCCGCTGCTACCGTGACGAGGACTTCCGTGCCGACCGTCAGCCCGAATTCACCCAGCTGGATATCGAAGCTTCCTTCGTCGACCAGGAAGACATCATCGATCTGGGCGAGCGTATCGTTGAGGCCGTCTGGAACCTGATTGACGTCAAGGTGCCCCGCCCCATCGAGCGCATTACCTACAAGGACGCCATGGAGAAGTACGGTTCGGATAAGCCCGACCTGCGCTTCGGCCTGGAACTCACCGAGTTGACCGACTACTTCAAGGACACCACCTTCCGCGTCTTCAAGGCACCCTACGTCGGTGCCGTTGTGATGCCCGGTGGCGCCTCCCAGGCCCGCCGCACCCTGGACGCCTGGCAGGAATGGGCCAAGCAGCGCGGTGCTAAGGGTCTTGCCTACGTGCTGATCCAGGAGGACGGCGAGCTGACCGGCCCCGTTGCTAAGAACATCACCGACGCTGAGCGCGAGGGCCTGGCTGAGGCTACCGGCGCCAAGCCCGGCGACTGCATCTTCTTCGCAGCCGGTGAGGCCAAGGCCTCTCGTGCCCTGCTGGGTGCAGCCCGCGTTGAGATTGGTCACCGCACCGGCCTGATTAAGGACGGCGACTGGTCCTTCGTCTGGGTGGTGGATGCCCCCATGTTCGAGTCAGCAGCTGATGCAACCGCGTCCGGCGACGTTGCCCTGGGCCACTCAGCCTGGACCGCCGTGCACCACGCCTTCACCTCACCCAAGCCCGAGTACCTGGACTCCTTCGACGAGAACCCCGGCGAGGCCCTGGCCTACGCTTACGACATCGTCTGCAACGGTAACGAAATCGGTGGCGGTTCAATCCGTATCCACCAGCGTGACGTGCAGGAGCGTGTTTTCAAGGTTATGGGTATTACCGAGGAAGAGGCTGCTGAGAAGTTCGGCTTCCTGCTGGAGGCCTTTAGCTTCGGTGCGCCCCCCATGGGCGGTATCGCCTTCGGTTGGGACCGCGTGCTGCAGCTGATCGGTGGCACCGACTCTATCCGCGACGTCATTGCCTTCCCCAAGACCGGTGGCGGCTACGACCCGCTGACCGCAGCACCTGCTCCTATCACTGCCCAGCAGCGTAAGGAAGCCGGCGTTGACTTCAAGCCCAAGAAGGACGACGAGAAGTAACCGCCCTTTCCCGGTAGGTACCATTTAAACCAGAAATACCCACGAACTAGGTGGGTATTTCTGGTTTTTCTGGTCTTTTCGAGGGCAGTTGATAGGCTAGAACCGTCAGCCACCCTCCACACAAAGGAGCACCCATGCGCGCAGTTCTTCAACGGGTTACCTCAGCGGCCGTCACCGTTGATGGCGAAACGGTGGGCGCAATCGACCGGCCCGGCCTGCTGGTTCTAGTGGGTATAACACATACGGATGGCCCCGCCCAGGTTGCCAAGCTCGCAGAAAAGACCGCCAACCTGCGGCTTTTAGCGGGGGAGCGGTCTGTGCTTGATGAGGGTGCCCCGGTGCTGGCAGTAAGCCAGTTTACCCTCTACGGGGATGCGAAGAAGGGGCGGCGTCCGTCCTGGTCTGCGGCAGCGCCCGGCCCCGCGAGCGAGCCCCTCTTTAATGACTACGTTCAGGCCCTGCGCAACCTGGGGGTAACCGTTGAGACCGGCAGGTTTGGCGCCGATATGCAGGTGAGCCTGACCAACGACGGCCCCGTTACCCTGATTCTCGACACCGATTCCCTCTAAGGTAAGTTGACCGTGGAACCCTCCCTCTTCTTTTTTGACGATTCTCAGCCCGACACCGACAGCGAGAAAATGACGCGCAGCCGGGAGCGGGCTCCGCTGGCGGTGCGTATGCGCCCCCGAAATCTCAATGAGGTGGTGGGGCAGAAGCATCTTCTGGGGCCGGGCTCACCCCTGCGAGTGCTGGCAGGTGAGGGCGGTGGGCCAGCAGGGCCCAGTTCGGTGATTCTGTGGGGCCCTCCGGGTACGGGCAAGACCACCCTGGCAAATGTGATTGCCGGGGGAGTCGGGCGCAAGTTTGTGGAGCTCTCTGCCATTACGGCCGGGGTGAAGGACGTTCGCGCCGTCATGGACCAGGCCCTTGAGGACCGCGATTTTCGCGGGCTCACCACCGTGCTATTTCTGGACGAGATTCACCGTTTTACGAAGGCCCAGCAGGACGCCCTGCTGCCGGGGGTAGAGAACCGCTGGGTGGTTCTGGTGGCAGCAACCACCGAGAACCCCTCCTTTTCGGTCATTTCGCCCCTGCTGTCGCGCTCTATTCTGTTGACCCTGCAGGGGCTGACCGACGCCGATATAGCTGAGTTGCTCCAGCGTGCGGTCACGGACCCACGTGGTTTCGCCGGTGTGATTGACCTCGAGGATGAGGCATCCGAGCACCTGGTCAAGATGGCAAACGGGGATGCCCGTAAGGCTCTAACCTCTTTAGAGGCGGCTGCCGCGGTGGCTTTTGGTGAGGCGGCGGACGCCGGGGTTGAGTATTCGGTTAACCAGCCCCTGTCGGTGACGGCTGAGCACGCGAGCTTGGCGGTCAACCGGTCGGTGGTGCGCTATGACAAGCAGGGGGACCAGCACTACGACGTCACCAGCGCCTTTATTAAGTCGATTCGCGGCTCAGATGTTGATGCCGCCCTTCACTATCTGGCGCGTATGATTGAGGCGGGGGAGGACCCCCGGTTTATTGCCCGCCGCCTGATCGTTCATGCCAGTGAGGATATCGGAATGGCTGACCCCACGGCCCTGACCGCTGCGGTGAATGCTGCCCAGGCTGTTCAGCTGGTGGGGCTGCCTGAGGCTCGTTTGAATCTGGCGCAGGCGACGATTCATTTGGCGTCTGCCCCTAAGTCCAACGCCGTGTATAGGGCTATTGATGGGGCATTGGCGGACGTCCGCGCCGGCCTGGCAGGGCCGGTTCCGCTGCACTTGCGCGATGGGCACTACCCGGGGGCTGCTGCGCTGGGGCACGGCAAGGGCTATATCTACCCCCACGACCAAAAGAACGGGGTAGCCCGCCAGCAGTATGCCCCCGACGCTCTGATAGGGAGGGCTTATTACAGCCCGACTGTCTTTGGCGCAGAGAAGGAACTGGGGGAGAGACTTCGAAGAGTGGAGCTTCTACGCGATCCTGAAAATAATTGGTAGACAGGCAGGCGTTTTGAGCTAAGTGTTGATTAAATTTACGAGTGACTGTAGGTGAATTGCCGCACACAAATTGGGTTTGTGGGCTAAAAGGGGAAAAACAACTTTAAGCGAAAATCAAGAGTGGGATTAGAAATCTTCACTCTGGCTAGCAGGAATGTGTGTAGTCTGGGTCTATCTAATGAGCTGTTCGGCAAAATCGGATATTTTGCTTTGATAGTTAGGCCTGCCTAAATATGCGTGCGTTGGTTTAAAGACCTGCACTCCCTGTCTTTCTTCTCTGATAATAAATTTAGTTTCCATTGCGAACGGCGGTTCGCACTAGGCTGCTGCAGTGGTAACACGTCTTTTTCACCCCCTTATATGAGGAAAACATACATGACTCACAATGTTTCTCGCCGTACCCTTGCTAAGGGTGCCGCTTGGGCAGCTCCTGCAGTCGTTGCTACCACTGCAATTCCTGCTTACGCTGCTTCACCCGCAACCTGCGATGAGACCAAGGCAGCCGTCACCAAGGCATTTGCTGACTTTGCAACCGCAAACGTGCCCGACCTGAGCGACGTTAGCCTGCGCTACGTCTTCGTGGGACCCTCCCACTACAATGGCGCTCAAAACAACAGCGCTCTGCGCGCCCAGTTCCAGGGCCCTGAATCGAAGCTTGCAGAACTTGCAAAGCTTGGTGTGGAGTTTGGTGTGAAGGCTGTTGATAGCTCACCAGCCATCACTAACACTTTTGCTGGCACCACTGGTCCTTACTCTCGCTACAACAACGTGACTATGCCTGACGTTTTCCCCGCATCAGCAAACTGGGACACTCGTAATGGCACTGTTCGCGGTGATGCTCCCCGTCTGGTAGGCGTTGCTGACAACAAGCGTTCAGGTTACTATGGCTCTTCCTTTATGCGCTGGACCGGTGCTGCTGATGGCTCTCTGGCCCAGATGGATGAATTCTCTGTAATCAATCGGTTCAGACTATGTCGCTTACACCGCTAATTTCATTACCACTGGTAACTTCGGCAAGGGTGGCCTCGAAGATCTCGTTGCTTTCAACCTGATGGATGGCGGCCATGACGGTGGTCGTATTTACAATGCTTACGCATTCCGTGTAGTTCCCATTGCAGCTCCCACCATGGATGAAGCTCGCGCACTTATTTCCGTTACCGTTGATGAAGCCTGCTTTGTCGAGGCTTACAACACAGAGGTTCTCAACTGGGATGCCAACAAGACCGGTCTGGGTGGTCTGACTGCTTCTTACGCACAGTTTGGTACCACTGGTGGTAAGATTTAGGACATCGTAGTGGGTGCTGACGAGTTTGCTTGGTCTAATGAGCTTGGTAACTTCCACTCCGGCACCACTGCAGACGAGGGGCGCGGCCTCTCAATCAGCGCAGTAAACTACACTGACGCCTTCGAATTCTTCGATGCTCAGTCAGGCGGACTTTGGAACGCGGCTGACACCGAGTACGGTTCACAGATTCGTTTCCGCGACGGTGTCTACTAAGCCATATCGCTGTTCCTAGCTTTATGCTAGATTGATATAGCTATGAACCGCCCCCAGAGATAACATCTGGGGGCGGTTTGTTGTGCACAAAACCACATCATTTACTGAGCCGATACTGGTGTTGCCAAACCATTGAGCGCGGTAAGCTTAAACCTTGGCTGGCAGACTACCCAAAACGCAGCGTCCGCCCAGTAAAAGGTGCAGAAACTGATCACCGGGTAGCTCGTAGTACCGAGAGTGCGGCTGCTCTCTACTCTCCACCGCCCAAACCGTGGGCGGCCCACCGGAGGCCAGACCACCAGAACAATGGCACACCCACACCCGTGGGAAATGCTCAGCACACCACCGTATATGCGTTACGAGCCGTGCCAACCGCTAAAGAAAAGGAATACGAACTGTGGCAAACCACAACCGTACCCGCCGTACCGTGCGTCAGTCACGTGCCCTCGGCATCGCACTGACCCCCAAGGCAGAAAAGTACCTCGAGCGCCGTCCTTACGGCCCCGGCCAGCACGGCCGCAGCCGCAAGAAGGCTGACTCAAACTACGCCGTACAGCTGCGCGAGAAGCAGCGTCTGCGCGCACAGTACAACATCCGTGAAGCACAGATGCGCCGCGCCTACCTCGAAGCAAAGCGCATCGAAGGCCAGACCGGTAAGAACCTGGTCGAGATCCTCGAAACCCGCCTCGACGCCCTCGTCCTGCGCTCAGGTTTCGCTCGCACCATCGCACAGGCACGTCAGCTCGTCGTACACCGCCACATCATGGTAGACGGCATCCGCGTTGACCGCCCCTCCTTCCGCGTCAAGCCCGGCCAGCTCATCCACGTTCACCCCAAGTCAGAGAAGATGGCACCCTTCCAGGTTGCAGCCACCGGCGCACACCAGGACGTCCTGCCCGACACCCCTGCCTACCTGAACGTAGAGATCGAGAAGCTCCACGCAAAGCTCGAGCGCGCACCCAAGCGTGAAGAAATCCCCGTGACCTGCGAAGAGCAGCTCGTGGTTGAATACTACTCACGCCTGGCCTAATCACGCCAAGCTTAACCAGCCCGCCCACCTGCACCCACAAGGGAACAGGGGAGCGGGCTGGCTCCTTAATGCCGTGTAAAGTAAGATTGTTATCAAATCGTGTCCTTTAACAGCCGGGTGACTCGGCAGAAAGCAGGAAAGCCATGAGCGGAGCAGATATCGCAGGCCTCATAGCCGCAGGCGTATTCGCAATCCTCGTAGCCCTGCTAGCCCTGCCCATCATCAAACTCGGCAAGGTCTTCGACGAACTCACCGCAACTATTCGGTCTCTCAATAACGAAACCACCCCCCTGATCGGTGAAGTCACTAAAACCGTCGCCAGCACCAACGCCCAGATCGAAAAGGTCGATAACATCACCAGCAACGTTTCTGACGCCTCAGCAAACGTTTCTTCCCTCTCATCACTGGTCACCTCAACCGTAGGCCAACCCCTCATCAAGGTTGCAGCCTTCTCTCACGGTATCCGCAAGGCAGTCAAGGGGGACGGCGCCGCTGCAACCGGTTCACGCCCGGCACCCTCAACCACCGCAGGGCAGGAGCGCCCCGGAACCTCACCCGAAGGCCACTAAATGGGACTGCTCAAAAACGTACTCCTCATAGCGGGCGGAGCCGCCGCAGGCTACCTTGCCTCACGCTCCCGCACCTCAGCACCGGCGTCCACCGACCTTGAAGTCTCAGCGAATCATCCCCTGCAGCGCTTCACAGCAGAAGGTAGCACCATGGCTCAATTCTTTGACTCAAAATACGGCGCCCCCTTCAAGGGTGCAGCCCTCAAGGCCATCGGCTTCGCCGCGACCGTCAAAGCGGGCATGGACGAAAAAGAAGCAGAACTCAAAGACCGCTTCGACGCCCAGACCAAGGACGACCGCCCTGGCTCCCTCGACACCTGGCAGCAGGACAGCGAGCCCCAGCATCTAGAGGGCGACCAGCTCATCGAATCTGTTGCCCTGCCCCCGGCCGGAAACCTGGCAGAACAAGAAGCCGATATCAGGCGCCGCCTAGAGCGCGATGCCGAACTCGGCAAAGACTTCTTCGCCTAAGCGAACCACCCCAAGATTTACTACCAACCGAAGGAAGAAAGCCTCGATGCTCTCACAGGAAATCTCAAAGCGCTGGATCGAATTCTTCGAAAAGCGCGGGCACACCGTAGTACCCTCTGCGTCACTGGTCTCACACGAACCCGGTGCAATGTTCACCATCGCGGGCATGGTGCCCTTCATTCCCTACTTCCTGGGCCGTGAAACCCCCAAGTTCTCCCGTGCAGTGAGCGTGCAGAAGTGCATCCGCACCCTCGACATTGAAGAGGTGGGTAAGACCGCCCGTCACGGTACCTTCTTCCAGATGGCCGGTAACTTCTCCTTCGGTGACTACTTCAAGAAAGAAGTCATCCCCTGGGCCTACGAGCTGCTGACCTCATCCATCGAAGACGGCGGTTACGGCCTTGACCCCGAGCGCCTCTGGGTTACCGTCTACGAGGGCGACGACGAAGCCTACGATATCTGGGTCAACGACGTAAAGTTCCCCGCTGAGCGCATCCAGAAGATGGGCATGGCCGAGAACTACTGGTCCACCGGTCAGCCCGGCCCCGCAGGCCCCGACTCTGAAATCTTCTACGATCGTGGCCCCGAGTACGGTAAAGAAGGCGGCCCCGCAGCCGACGACGACCGCTACATCGAAATCTGGAACCTGGTCTTCATGCAGTACCAGCGCGGTGAGGGTACAGGCAAGGATAGCTTTGAGATTCTTGGCGACCTGCCCAAGAAGAACATCGATACCGGCCTGGGCGTAGAACGTCTGGCCATGCTCCTGCAGGGTGTTGAGAACTTCTACGAGACCGACCAGGTACGCCCCGTCCTCGACGCCGCAGCTAAGCTCTCCGGTAAGAAGTACCACGGCTCTGAAAACGCTAATGACGAGGGCTACGAAGACGATGTGCGTATGCGCGTGGTTGCCGACCACATCCGCTCCTCCCTCATGCTCATTGCTGACGGCGTCACCCCCTCAAATGAGGGCCGCGGCTACATCCTGCGCCGTCTCATGCGCCGCGCTATCCGCGCTATGCGCCTGCTGGGCGTGACCGAGCCCTGTCTGCCCGTCCTTTTCCCCGCCTCCAAGGACGCCATGTCCGGCGCCTACCCCTACGTAGCCGAAGACTTCGAGCGCATCTTCCGCATCGCCTACGCCGAAGAGAAGGCCTTCCTCAAGACCATCGAATCAGGCACCACCCGCCTGGAAGAGGCTGTTGCCTCAGCCAAGGCCTCCGGTAAGGGCGAAGTCTCAGGTGCAGACGCCTTCGCCCTGCACGACACCTACGGTTTCCCCATCGACCTGACCCTCGAAATGGCTGAAGAAGCTGGCGTGAAGGTGGACGAAGCCCAGTTCCGTGCCCTCATGGAAGAACAGCGCCACCGCGCCCAGGCCGATGCTAAGGCCAAGAAGGGCGGCATGGCCGACCTCTCCGTCTTCCGCGAACTGGCCGACGAACGCGGCTCCATCTTCACCGGCTACGATGAGCTGCGCACCGAAACCACCCTGCGCGCTATCCTGGTCGACGGTGTTTCTGTACCCGCGGCGTCCGCAGGTCAGAAGGTTGAAATCGTACTCGACGAAACCCCCTTCTACGCTGAGGCTGGCGGCCAGGCCGCTGACACCGGCGTCATCACCGGTAACGGCTTCACCATTGACGTTTCAGACGTTCAGCAGCCCGTCAAGGGTCTCTCAGTGCACCGCGCGGTTGTGCGCGAGGGTGAAGTTGTCGCAGGTACCCCCGTTGTTGCCCAGGTTGACGTACAGCGTCGCCGGGACGGCGAAAAGGCCCACTCCGGTACCCACATCATCCACGCAGCCCTGCACCAGGTACTCGGTAACGAGGCAACCCAGCGCGGCTCCTTCAACAAGGAAGGCTACCTGCGCTTCGACTTCGCCTGGGGCGAGGGTCTCTCCGATGCTGCCAAGCAGGAAGTCGAAGAGGTAGCTAACACCGCTATCCGCGACAACTTCCAGACCATCACCCGCGAAATGCCGCTGGACGAAGCCAAGAAGCTCGGCGCCATGAGCCTCTTCGGCGAAAAGTACGGCGACACCGTGCGCGTAGTCGAGATGGGCGGAGACTTCTCCCGCGAACTCTGCGGCGGTACCCACGTCGGTTCAACCGCTCAGATTGGCTCCTTGACCCTGCTCACCGAGCAGTCTGTCGGTTCAGGTAACCGTCGCGTTGAAGCTCTAGTCGGCCTAGACTCCTTCAACCACCTGGCTGCCGAGCGTACCCTGGTCAACCAGCTGACCGGTCTGATGAAGGTACAGTCCTCCACCGAACTGCCCGAGAAGATCAACCAGACCCTGACCAAGCTCAAGGAAACCGAGAAGGAACTGGCTAAGCTTCGCAAGGAAAAGCTGCAGGCTGAGGCCGGTAAGCTGACCGAAACCGCCCAGATGGTGGGCTCCATCCGCACCCTTCTGCACAACGCAGGGGAGCTTGACGCCAACGCCGTGCGCGAGCTCGCTCTTGACCTGCGCTCACGCCTGGGTGAGGACGCTGCTACCGTAGCAGTTGCCGGTGTTAACAACGGCCGTCCGGTTATTCTGGTTGCCACCAACCAGGCTGCCCGCGACGCAGGTGTTAAGGCAGGTGCTCTCGTCCGCGTCGCTGCCGGTGTGCTCGGCGGCGGTGGCGGTGGTAAGGACGACGTCGCCCAGGGCGGCGGTCAGGACGCCACCAAGATCGACGAAGCTTTCACCGCTATCCGATCCACCATTTCAGAGCTGGGGGCCTAACCCGGTGACCTTCACCAGAGGCCGCCGCATGGGAGTCGACGTTGGCAATGCCCGCGTCGGCCTTGCCCTGTGCGACCCCGACGGCATACTCGCTACGCCCCTCAAAACCCTACGCCGTGACCTGAAAAAGAACTCAGACCGGCGGGTGCTTCGTAAACTCATCGAGGTTAACGAAGTTACCGAAGTCTTTGTGGGGCTGCCCAAGACCATGCGCGGGGGAGAGAGCCCCTCAACCCTCATGGCCCGCGAGTATGCCGAGGCTCTGGTGCAGGAACTTGCTGCTGACGATGCCTCCGTGCCCGTGTGGCTGGTCGATGAGCGACTCACCACGGTGAGCGCCCACCGCTCGCTCCACGAGGCCGGAGTATCGAGCAGAGAATTCAAGACCATGGTCGACCAGGTTGCTGCCGTCAACATCCTGCAGCATGCCGTTGACACCCTCAAAGCCGGCCAACACCTGGCTGGCTACCGCGTTGAGCTTACGCCCCCTCACGATGAGCCTGCCCCCAGAACCTCCAACGACGAAACGGAGAACCCGAATGTCTGAGAACTCGAGTTCTAGCCGCCCGCCGCATCGCCCTACCAAGAACCAGCAGACCGACCTTGATGGTCTGCTGGGCTCAACCGAAGACGGGGCTAACGGTGGGTTCTTCACCGCCGTTGAAGAAGACGAATATTCGCGTGACGACCGGGACCGCACCCGCCGCCGCTCCCGCAACTTCGTGATATCAGCTGGCCTGGTATTTGCGGTAGCTCTGGTGCTGGTCGTGTCTATTCTGGCTCCCCAGTATGGCTGGTTTGAGCGTAAGGATTACTCCGGTGAGGGTAACGGTACCGAAGTGACCTTTACTATCCCTGAGGGTGCCTCGGCTATTAGCATTGCTAACTCACTGGAAGAACAGGGAATCATCGCCAACGCCGACCGTTTCTTGCAGGAGTACTCCGATAAAGGCCAGGACCAGTTCTTCCAGCCCGGTGAGTACACAATGCAAGAAGAAATGAGCAGCGCTGCTGCTCTGGGTGAGCTCCTGCGTTTTGACGAAGCCAACACCAACTACGTGGCGGTTGCCCGTACCTGGCGTATGGATAAGACCTTTGAAGCTCTTGCTACGGGCACCGGTATTAGCGCCCAAGAGTTCAAGGCATTATCAACCGACCCCACCCGCTTCGGTATTCCTTCGCAGTTCCCCACCATTGAGGGCTTCCTCTTCCCGGGTGAATACCGCTTCCCCAAGGACGCCGGTGCTGAAGAAATCATGCAAATGATGGTTGATAACACCTTCAACGCTCTAGAAGAGGCCGGTGTTTCTGGCGATGACCGAATCTTCCACGTGATTACCGTTGCCTCAATCCTGGAGTTCGAAGGTCGCGAGGCTGACTACTACCCAATTGCCGGTGCTATCGAGAACCGCCTGAATAACCCAGACGGTGAGACTAGCGGCTACCTACAGTCAGACGCAACCGTAGCCTACGGTCTGGGCATTCAGAGCTACCATATCTCTAATGAGCAGAAGCAGGACGCCAGTAACAAGTACAACACTTTCTACTACAAGGGCCTACCCGAAGGTCCTATCGGTTCACCAGGTCTAGCGGCTATTAAGGCAGCTGCCAACCCTGAGAAGAACGATTACTACTTCTGGGTCACCGTTGATCTCTTCACCGGTGAGACTCTCTTCGCTAAGACCTACGAAGAGCACCTGAAGAATGTTGAAGTATACGATGAATTCTGTAAAGCTCACGAGGGTGTCTGCTCCTAATGAGTAAGCAGGTTACCGAGTGCCCCAAGGCTTATGTCTTGGGGCACCCCATTAAGCACAGTAAATCACCCCTACTACATCTGGCCGCTTACCGAGCTATGGGGCTTGAGATGGGCTACGACCGGCTAGATACTCGCGAGGACCAGCTGGCCGACGTTTTTGCCCGCTACACTCCTGAGCGGGGCACCCGCGGCTTTTCTGTCACCATGCCGCTGAAATCAGCGGTCAAAGAGCAGCTGGACTATCTGACCCCGTTTGCCCAAGCGGTAGGTGTGGTCAATACCGTCTACTGGAAGCACGAAACTGATGGCCGGCTGGTCTCCTGGGGCGATAACACCGATGTATCGGGTATCGTCAATGCCCTGCGCCAGGCCGGTTTCGTCGGCAAGCCCGCTCGTGCTGCGATTATTGGTGGCGGTGGTACCGCTACCGCAGCTCTCGCCGCCCTGCGCGCGATGGGGGCGGACGGCGTCCGCGTCTTTGTGCGCGATGCTGGCCGGGCTCAGGGGGTTGCGGACGCCGCCACCCGTCTGGGCCTGCACCTTGACTTCCTGCCCATCGATAGCTTCGCTAAGAGCTACGCGGAATTCGATGTGACCGTCTGTACCCTTCCTGCAGGAGCAGCCGACGGACTGCTGGCTACCGCAGAACAGGGTGAATC
This sequence comes from Rothia sp. 11273D007AR, assembly GCF_053547255.1. Taxonomy (NCBI): domain Bacteria; kingdom Bacillati; phylum Actinomycetota; class Actinomycetes; order Micrococcales; family Micrococcaceae; genus Rothia; species Rothia sp. 11273D007AR. The sequence continues at coordinate 33,249 of NZ_JBPPWJ010000011.1, forward strand.
TGCGGGTTACCTGCTGGATGTCTCCTATGACCCCTGGCCCTCGGTTCTAGCGGGGGAGTGGGAATCTCGCGGGGGTGCCGTGACCAGCGGCCTTGAGATGCTGATGTACCAGGCGGTAGACCAGGTCAAGCTCTTTACCGGCCACGATAGGAGCCGCCCCCTACCCCGGCAGGAAGAAGTGCTCACCGCCATGCGTCAGGCGGTAGGGCTACCCATTACAGGCTTTGATCCCGAATCGGTAAACGAGTCAGCTTGGCTCACTCGCTGAGACTATTCGTACCGAATCGTGAAGTAGCGGTTTGCTATCGACCGCTATTTTTGGAAATCTTAGAACACAAGACCCACAGGCAAACGTAAAGAAGGTTAGAGATGCTGCGTTGGCTCACAGCCGGTGAATCCCACGGCGAAGCCCTGGTAGGAATTATTGAAGGCGTACCGGCAGGTGTTGAACTCACCAGCGAGATGGTGCGCGACGCTCTAGCCCGCCGCCGCCTCGGCTACGGCCGTGGTGCCCGTATGAAGTTTGAAGAGGATCGCGTGCGCATCCTTGGCGGTGTGCGCCACGGTAAAACCCAGGGCGGCCCCGTAGCCATTGAAATCGCCAACACTGAATGGCCCAAGTGGGCTGATGTAATGTCATCAGACCCCGTTGACCCCGCCCTGATCGAGGGGCGCGCCCGCAACGCGGCCCTCACCCGACCCCGCCCCGGCCACGCAGACTTCGCCGGCATGCAGAAGTACGGCTTCGACGAGTCCCGCCCCGTCCTTGAACGTGCCAGCGCCCGCGAAACCGCAACCCGCGTAGCCCTGGGCGTCGTTGCAGCTCAGATTCTTAAGACTCTCGGCGTAGAGCTGGTCAGCCACACCACCGCTATCGCCGAGGTAGCAGCCCCCGCCGACGCCCCGCGTCCTACCCCTCGCGATGTTGCTGCCCTCGACGCCGACCCCCTGCGCTGCTTCGACGCCGCAACCTCCGAAGCCATGGTCGCTACCGTCGATAAGGCCCACAAGGACGGCGAGACCCTGGGCGGCGTGGTAGAAGTTCTGGCCTACGGTCTTCCCCCGGGACTCGGCTCCTACGTGCACTGGGATCGCCGCCTCGATGCCCGCCTGGCTGCAGCCCTCATGGGCATTCAGGCCATTAAGGGCGTAGAAGTAGGCGACGGCTTCGAAACCGCAAAGCGCCCCGGCACCCGCGCCCACGACGAAATCGTACCCGGTGAGCACGGCGTCCAGCGCGTCTCAAACCGCGCAGGCGGTATCGAAGGTGGCATGACCATCGGTGACCTGCTTCGTGTACGCGCTGCCATGAAGCCCATCGCCACCGTGCCCAAGGCACTGGCCACCATCGACACCTCCACCGGTGAAGTTGCTCGCGCTCACCACCAGCGCTCAGACGTCTGTGCTGTGCCCGCAGCCGGCGTCGTAGCAGAAGCCATGGTCGCCCTGGTGCTGGCAGAAGCAGCCCTCGAAAAGTTCGGCGGCGACTCCATCACCGAAACCCGCCGCAACATGGACTCCTACCTGGCAGCTATCCCCGAATCCCTGGCCTGGGAATCCAACGTAGCAGGGTGGGACGCCTAACCATGACCCCCCGATCACGTGACCACGCGATCGACATGACCGAGGTGCTCGCACCTAACCAGGTGCGCGAGGTGCAAGAAACCTATATCGAAAAATCCCGCCCGGTCGTGATCATCGGCCCCATGGCGGCGGGCAAGTCCTATATAGGCACGCACCTCGCGCGCTTCTACGGCTACGAGTTCCTCGACTCTGACCACCTCATCGTCGAAAAATACGGTGAGGTGTCACAAATCTTTGCTGACTACGGCGAAGCTGAGTTCCGCCGTATCGAGGCTGAAGTAATCCGTGAGGTGCTCACTTCACCTGCCCGGCGCAACACCATCTTCTCCCTGGGCGGGGGAGCACCCATGACGCCGGAGGTAGCCGACGTCCTCAAAGACGAGACCGTTATCTACATCAAGGTTGACGCCGAAACCGTAGCCCCGCGCATCCAAAATAGCAAAACCCGGCCCCTGCTCCAGCCCAACCCGGTGCAAAAATGGACCGAAATATTTGAGGCCCGGCGGGACCGCTACGAAGAGCTCGCCAGCTACACCCTGGACGCCTGTGGAGGCCGGGGAATAGCCGACATGGCAGCAGAAATTCAGAACTTCATCATTAAGAACCGAAAGGGTCAAGCGTGAGCGACCAGGCCACCACCGTCATACCCGTCACCGGCACCCAGCCTTCAGAAAACTACGACGTTTACGTAGGCCACAACCTGCTCGGTACCATCCCCGAGATCCTGGGCAACCGCACTCAGCGCATTCTCGTCATCCACCCCCGAGCCCTGCGCTCCACCGGTGAGCTGGTGATGGAGCAGATGCGCACAGCGGGTTTTGAGGCCTACTCGGCTGAAATTCCGGACGCCGAAGAAGGCAAGCACATCCAGGTCGCCGCTTTCTGCTGGCAGGTACTGGGCCAAAACGACTTCACTCGCACCGACGCAATTATTTCCGTAGGTGGCGGCGCCGTCACCGATCTTGCTGGCTTTGTGGCAGCGACCTGGCTGCGCGGCGTCCGCGTCATCCACATCCCCACCACCCTGCTGGGTATGGTGGACGCCGCAGTCGGCGGCAAGACCGGCATCAACACCGCAGAGGGCAAGAACCTGGTGGGGGCCTTCCACCCGCCCGCAGCCGTCCTCTGTGAACTGGGTGTGCTGCGCACCCTGCCGCAGCACGAGCTGCTCACCGGTATGGCCGAAGTGATTAAGTGCGGCTTCATCGCAGACCCGGTGATTCTCGACCTTATTGAAGCGAACCCCGGCAAGATTCGGGACTCCCAGTCTGAGGTAGTGCGAGAGCTCATCGAGCGCTCTATCCGGGTTAAGGCTGAGGTGGTGTCTGAAGACCTGAAGGAGTCGGGCCGCCGCGAATTCCTGAACTACGGGCACACCCTGGGCCATGCCATCGAGCACGCAGAACGCTACCAGTGGCGCCACGGGGCTGCCGTAGCTGTGGGCATGGTCTTCGCTGCAGAACTGTCCCTCGCCGCTGGCTACCTTGATGAGGCAACCGTCGAGCGAACCCGTGCCATCTGCACCGCCCTCGACCTACCCACCACCTACCCGGCAGACCGCTGGCCCAAGCTGCTTGAAACCATGCGCCGCGACAAGAAGGCCCGCGGCAACATGCTGCGCTTCGTCGTTCTGGAAAGCCTGGGCAAGCCCCGTATTTACGAGGTACCCGACGACTCGATCCTGTTTATGACCTACCAGGAAATCGCCGCCTAACCAGTAGGGACCAGATTCCTCCCAAAGTACTTCACCCCGTGACATACCATTGAGAGTAATCTGGTCCCTCTGTATAAAGCTGGTCCCTAATATCTCGTGTGAGTCTCACCAAGAAACTCCTCAAACCCGCAGAGCACACGGTAGACTGGTCTACGGTTTACCCCGCAACGCTTATTGAAAATTTCAGTTTAGAGGAGAGTCTGTTGGCTACTACCGCAGATATCAAGAACGGTGTCGTTCTCAAGATTGACGGCAACCTCTGGTCCGTCATCGAATTCCAGCACGTCAAGCCCGGCAAGGGTGGCGCTTTCGTCCGTACCAAGCTGCGCAACGTCACCTCAGGCAAGGTAGTTGATAAGACCTTCAACGCCGGCGCCAAGGTTGAGACCGCAACCGTCGACCGCTCCGACTACCAGTACCTCTACCAGGACGGCACCGACTACGTCTTCATGGATATGAAGACCTACGACCAGATCAACGTATCAGAGGTCACCGTTGGCGACGCCGCCAAGTTCATGCTCGAAAACCAGACCGCAACCATCGCCATGCACGAAGGTTCACCCCTCTACATCGAGCTTCCCGCCTCAGTCGTCCTCGAAATCACCTACACCGAGCCCGGCCTGCAGGGTGACCGCTCCACCGGCGGCACCAAGCCCGCAACCGTTGAGACCGGCGCCGAGATTCAGGTGCCCCTCTTCCTCGAAACCGGCACCAAGGTCAAGGTCGACACCCGCACCGGTGACTACCTCGGCCGCGTCAACGACTAAGTACCGTGAATTCAAGAACCAAAGCTAGACTTCGCGCCCTCGAAGTCCTGTTTGAGGCCGATCAGCGTGGCGATGACGTCATTGACGTTTTGATTCGTCGCCGCACCTACACCTCAGCGCAGATTTCTCTCTACTCCGAGCAGATTGTTCGTGGCGTGCGTGACCACGACGAAGAGATTCGCGAGTACATCGAAACCTACGCCCAGGACTGGACTATGGACCGCATGCCCAGCGTGGATCGCGTGGCCCTGCGGCTCGGCGCTTGGGAGCTCCTCTTCAACGATGAGATTCCCGATGCCGTAGCTATCTCGGAGGCTACCGGCCTGGTTCGCCTGCTGTCGACTGACGATTCACCCAAGTTTGTGAATGGCCTGCTCGACCGCCTGCGCCAGGTGAAGCCCACCCTGCTGGCCTAGGCCTATAGGTACCATTTAAATCAGAAAAACCCACCTCATTGGTGGGTTTTTCTGATTTAAACGGTACCTACTGAAATCTGTCTCAAATTTAGCCGCCGTGAGGGCGGACGTGATACATTGAGGTGTGACAGCAACCTTTAAGTCCGTCCTGTGAGGCGGGGAAGGAGGCCGGCACATGACCGATACCACCGGTGTACCCACCGACGTATCTGCAGGAGCCCACCGGGTCATCCTGGAGTCAGCCGACATTGAGCGAGCTCTTACTCGCATCGCCCACGAAATTCTTGAAGCCAACAAGGGTAGCGAGAACCTGGTTCTTCTAGGTATTCCGCGCCGAGGCTTCCCCCTAGCCCAGCGTCTGGCCGATAAAATTGCCCAGACCGATTCTGACTTCAACCCCGCTTTTTCTTTAGGGCAGCTCGACATCACCATGTACCGTGATGACCTGCTTTCAAAACCGGGGCGGACGCCTGAGCCCACCCGCCTGCCCGCAGCGGGGATTGAGGGGCGCACCGTCGTCCTCGTTGACGATGTACTTTTTTCAGGGCGCACTATCCGCGCCGCCCTCGATGCCCTCAAGGACTACGGCCGCCCCGACGCCGTCCGCCTCGCTGTGCTGGTTGACCGCGGCCACCGCCAGCTCCCCATCCGCGCAGATCACGTGGGCAAGAACCTTCCCACCAGCACCCATGAATCGGTTAAGGTGCTGCTCTCATCCATCGACGGTGAGGACGACAAGGTAATTATTTCCCAGCCCGCCCACTCCACCACCTCAGCCCAGGAAGGAGGGGAGTAGCCGTGCGTCACCTGCTCGATACCAAGGATCTCTCCCTTGACGACGCCCTCAACATTCTCGATACCGCCGACTACATGGGCGAGGTCGGCCAGCGCGAAGTCAAGAAACTCCCCGTGCTCCAGGGGCGCACCGTGGTCAACCTCTTCTTTGAAGACTCGACCCGCACCCGCCTGTCCTTCGAAGCTGCCGAAAAGCGTCTGTCTGCCGACATCATCAACTTCTCAGCCAAGGGCTCATCCGTCTCTAAGGGGGAGTCACTCAAAGACACCGCCCAGACCCTGGCAGCTATCAACGCCGACGCCGTGGTGATTCGCCACAGCGCATCGGGTGCCCCCCAGCGTCTGGCTGAAGCCGGCTGGATTGACGTGCCGGTGCTCAACGCCGGTGACGGCACCCACGCCCACCCCACCCAGGCCCTGCTGGACGCCATGACCCTGCGCCAGTTCAAGGCCCAGGTTGAGGGGGTAACAACCCGCGGCCTTACCCTAGAGGGTCTGCGGGTAGCGATTGTGGGCGATATCCTGCACTCCCGTGTGGCCCGCTCCAACCTCTGGCTGCTTCACACCCTGGGAGCAACCGTCAAGTTCGTTGCCCCGCCCACCTTGCTTCCGGTAGATATCGAAAACTGGCCGGCAGAGATTTACTACAACCTCGACGACGCCATTGAGTCGGGGGTTGACGCGGTGATGATGCTGCGTATCCAGAAAGAACGCATGAACGCGGCTTTCTTCCCCTCGTCCGAGGAATACTCCCGCCTGTGGGGGCTTACCCCCGAGCGCTTTGCCCGCCTCGACGCGTCCGCCCACGAAACCGCTATCCTGCACCCCGGGCCCATGAACCGCGGCCTCGAAATCTGCGCCGAAGCAGCAGATTCGCCGCGCTCCTGGGTGCTGCGCCAGGTGACTAACGGCGTGTCTGTACGTATGGCGGTACTCTACCTGCTTATGACCGGCGGCTCCGCCAACGACTTCTACCCCGGCTCCTAAGCCCTGGACGAAAGAGAAACAATGACTGAATCTGTTTACCTCATCAAGGGCGCCTCACTGCTAGGTGAGAAAACCGCCGATATTCTGATCAAGGACGGCCTCATCGCTGAAATTGGCGAGAACCTTGCGGACGCTGACGCCCAGGTCGTCGAGGCCCAGGGGCTTATCGCCCTGCCCGGCCTGGTCGACCTACACACCCACCTGCGTGAACCCGGCCAGGAGGACGCCGAAACCGTCGAAACCGGTACCCGTGCCGCAGCCCTGGGCGGCTACACCGCCGTTTTCGCTATGGCCAACTCTAACCCCGTTGCAGATACTGCTGGCGTGGTTGAGCAGGTCTTTGAACTGGGTAAAAACTCCGGCTGGGTTAAGGTGCAGCCCATTGGCGCTGTCACCGTTGGTCTGGCGGGGGAGCGCCTCTCAGATATCGGGGCCATGGCTGAATCCCGCGCCCAGGTTCGTGTTTTCTCAGATGACGGCATGTGTGTCTGGGACCCCGCCCTGATGCGCCGAGCCCTTGAATACGTCAAGACCTTCAACGGTGTCATCGCCCAGCACGCCCAGGAACCCCGGCTGACCGAGGGTGCGCAGATGAACGAGGGCAAGGTTTCTGCCGAGCTCGGTCTGGCTGGCTGGCCCGCTGTTGCTGAAGAATCCATCATCGCCCGCGACGTGCTGCTGGCTGAACACGTTGGCTCCCGTCTGCATATCTGCCACCTGTCAACCAAGGGTTCGGTTGAGATCGTGCGCTGGGCTAAGGAGCGCGGTATCAAGGTAACTGCCGAAGTTACCCCCCACCACCTGCTGCTGACCGATGAGCTGGTACGAACCTACGACCCCGTCTACAAGGTCAACCCGCCCCTGCGCACCGAAGAGGACGTACTGGCCCTGCGCCAGGCTGTTGCCGACGGCATCATCGACATCATTGGTACCGACCACGCACCCCACCCCGCAGAATCCAAGGATTGTGAGTGGGCCTGCGCTGCCAACGGTATGACCGGCCTTGAGCAGGCACTGTCCATCATCCAGAAGACCCTGGTTGATACCGGCTACATTACCTGGGCCGACGTTGCCCGCATCATGAGTACCAAGCCCGCCGAAATCGGTCTGGCAGCCGACCAGGGGCGTCCGCTCGAAGCGGGGGAGCCCGCCCACCTGGTGCTGGTCGACCCTGCCGCAACCCGCGTCATCGACCCCGCCGCCCAGGCCACCAAGGGCAAGAACAACCCCTACCGGGGCCTGGAAGTGCCCGGCGCGGTCGTAGCCACCTTCTTCGGCGGTCACCCCACCGTTCTCAACGGTGCACTGAACACCCCGTCCGCTAAGTAACCCGCTAGGAGAGTGCCCGTGTCTGACAAGCTGATTCCCACCCTCATCTTGGCCCTCATTGCCGTTCTCATTTTCTGGGCTATGTGGCAGGGCTGGAAGAACAGGAAACAGCGTCAGATCCACACGGGCACCCTACTCGATGTGCCCGAACGCTACGACGACGCCGAATCCCTGCTCGCGGTACCCGGCACCTATGTTGCCACCACCGTCATGGGGGACTGGCTCGACCGTATCGCCACCAACACCCTGGGCGTGAAATCAACAGGTGTCTTCTTTGTCTACGAGGACGCAGTTATCATCATGCGCAACGGCTCTCAAGATATCTGGATTCCCGCCAGCGACATTATTGGTGTGCGCACCGAAGCCGGTATGAACGGTAAGTTCGTCGAGAAAGACGGCCTGGCTGTGCTGTCCTGGTCGCTCAACGGCAACCCCGTCGATACCGGCTTCCGCACCCGCTATGCGGCTGACAAAAAATCAATCCTGGATGCCGTTGCAGCTATCGCGCCCCAGGCAACCGTCGGCCACGACACTCTGGCCCGCCCCTAAGTTTCCACCTGCTGATTGCAGGTGCCTACACCAACCAACAGGAAGTGTGTGAATGTCCCACCCAGCACCCACCCCACGTGCAGCAGTACTCGTCCTTGAAGACGGTACCTTCTACCGCGGCGAAAGCTACGGCGCCACCGGCAAGACCCTTGGCGAAGCGGTCTTCTCAACCGGCATGACCGGCTACCAGGAAACCCTGACCGACCCCTCCTACGCGGGGCAGATCGTGGTTCAGACCGCCCCCCACATCGGCAACACCGGCGTCAACACCGAGGACGCCGAATCCCGTAAAATCTGGGTTGCAGGCTATGCTGTTCGCGACGCCGCCCGACGCCCCTCCAACTGGCGCTCAGAGCGCTCTCTCGATGAAGAGCTGGTAGAGCAGGGCATCGTGGGTATTCAGGGCATCGACACCCGCGCCCTGACCCGCCACCTGCGTAGCGCAGGTTCCATGAGAGCCGGTATTTTCACCGGTGCTGACGCAGAGCTTCCCCTGGCCGATTTGGTTGCCCAGGTACAGGCGGCAGCCGAAATGAAGGGCCAGAAACTGGCTGACTCCGTTTCTATCGAAGAGGCCTACACCGTAGAACCAGCTGACCTCGGCTGGGACGGGGACGTTAAGGCAACCCTGGTTGCCCTCGACCTGGGTATCAAGGCCATGACTCCCAAGCGTTTTGTCGAGCGTGGCGTCCGCGTGCACGTACTGCCCGCAACCGCCACCTTAGAGGACATCACCGCCCTCAACCCCGACGGCGTCTTCTTCTCCAACGGGCCCGGTGACCCCGCAACTGCGGACGACCAGGTTCAGCTCCTCCAGTCCGTGCTGCGTACCGGCACCCCCTTCTTCGGTATCTGCTTCGGCAACCAGCTCTTGGGCCGGGCCCTGGGCTTTGGCACCTACAAGCTGCCCTTCGGCCACCGCGGCATCAACCAGCCCGTCATGGATCGCACCACCGGCAAGGTAGAAATCACCGCCCAGAACCACGGCTTCGCCGTAGATGCACCGCTGGACGGCGCCGTCACTGCCCCCAACGAAGAATTCGGCCGAGTCGAGGTCTCCCACGTGGGCCTCAACGACCAGGTAGTCGAGGGCCTGCGCTGCCTCGACATCCCCGCCTTCTCGGTGCAGTACCACCCCGAAGCAGCAGCTGGCCCCCACGACGCTGCCTACCTCTTTGACCGTTTCATCGATCTCATGCTCGAGAAGAAGAACTAAGGACACCGAACCATGCCGAAGCGTAACGATCTCAACTCAATCCTCGTCATCGGTTCTGGCCCGATCGTCATTGGTCAGGCCGCCGAATTCGACTACTCGGGCACCCAGGCCCTGCGCGTTCTCAAAGAAGAAGGCGTGCGCGTCATTCTGGTCAACTCCAACCCGGCCACCATCATGACCGACCCAGAGTTCGCCGACGCCACCTACATCGAACCGATCACCCCCGAGGTCATCGAAAAGATTATTGCCAAGGAAAAGCCCGACGCCATTCTGCCCACCCTCGGTGGTCAGACCGCCCTCAACGCGGCTATCTCCCTCGATGAGCAGGGCATTCTCGACAAGTACGGCGTAGAGCTCATCGGCGCCAACATCGAAGCCATCAACCTGGGCGAAGACCGCGAGGCCTTCAAGGGCGTCGTCGAGCGTGCCGGCGGCGAATCTGCCCGCTCCGTCATCGTGCACACCATGGAAGAAGCCCTAGAAGCCGCCAAGGAACTGGGCTACCCCATGGTCGTGCGCCCCTCCTTCACCATGGGCGGCCTGGGCTCGGGCATGGCCTACAACGAAGAAGACCTGCACCGCATCGCCGGTGCCGGCATCCAGTACAGCCCCACCAGCGAGGTCCTGCTCGAAGAATCCATCCTGGGCTGGAAGGAATACGAGCTGGAAATGATGCGAGATAAGAACGATAACGTGGTTGTTGTCTGCTCCATCGAAAACTTCGACCCCGTGGGCGTCCACACCGGTGACTCCATCACCGTAGCCCCCGCCCTCACCCTCACTGACCGCGAGTACCAGAAGCTTCGCGACATCGCCATCAACGTGATTCGCGAGGTCGGCGTTGACACCGGTGGCTGTAACATCCAGTTCGCCATCGACCCGGCAACCGGCCGCGTCATCGTCATCGAAATGAACCCCCGAGTGTCCCGCTCGTCCGCTCTGGCATCAAAGGCAACCGGCTTCCCGATTGCCAAGATCGCCACCAAGCTCTCCCTGGGCTACACCCTGGACGAGATCCCCAACGACATCACCCAGAAGACCCCGGCATCCTTCGAACCCACCCTCGACTACGTCGTGGTCAAGGTTCCCCGCTTTGCCTTCGAGAAGTTCCCGGCAGCGGACCCCACCCTGACCACCACCATGAAGTCAGTGGGCGAGGCCATGGCCCTGGGTCGCAACTTCACCGAAGCCCTGCAGAAGGCCATGCGCTCCATGGAGCAGAAGGGCTCAACCTTCCGCTTCGATAACCCCGAACTCGGTGCGGACGAACTGGCTGCCCTGATTGAACAGACCAAGACCGCTACCACAGACCGTATTTTCCAGGTCCAGCGGGCCCTACTGGCCGGTGCCACTGTTGAACAGATGTACGAGGCAACCGCCATCGACCCCTGGTTCCTGGACCAGCTGGTGCTGCTCAACGAGGTAGCCGTAGAAATCGCTGCCTCCAAGACCCTGGACGAGCGGACTCTGCGCCTGGCCAAGCGTCACGGTTTCTCCGATGCCCAGATTGGTGAGATTCTGGGCATGAACGAGGCAGTAGTGCGCGGTATCCGACACGCCCTGAACATCCGCCCCGTTTTCAAGACCGTTGATACCTGCGCCGCCGAGTTTGAGGCCTTCACCCCCTACCACTACTCCTCCTACGACCAGGAGGACGAGGTAGCCCACCATGAGAAGCCTTCCATCATGATTCTGGGTTCCGGCCCCAACCGAATTGGCCAGGGTATTGAATTTGACTACTCCTGTGTTCACGCCTCCATGGTGCTGCGTGAAGCTGGCTACGAGACCGTCATGGTCAACTGCAACCCCGAGACCGTATCTACCGACTACGACATCTCAACTCGCCTCTATTTTGAGCCCCTGACCCTAGAAGATGTGCTTGAAATTGTTGAGGCCGAGCGCCGTACCGGTGGTCTGCTGGGCGTCTTCGTTCAGCTCGGCGGCCAGACCCCGCTCAAGCTTGCTCAGGAACTTAAGGCAGCCGGTATCCCGATTCTGGGTACCTCACCCGAGGCTATCGACCTGGCCGAGGACCGCGGCGAATTCTCCCGTGTGCTGGAAGAAGCTGGTTTGCTTTCCCCCAAGAACGGCACTGCCTACACCTTCGAGAACGCCAAGAAGATTGCGGACGAGATCGGCTACCCCGTGCTGGTGCGCCCCTCTTACGTACTGGGTGGCCGTGGCATGGAAATTGTCTACTCAGAGGCCCAGCTGGCCCGCTACCTAGAGAACGCCACCGAGGTTTCCCCCTCCCAGCCCGCTCTGATTGACAAGTTCCTTGAAGATGCTGTCGAAATCGACGTCGATGCCCTCTTTGACGGTGAAGAGCTTTACCTGGGCGGCGTCATGGAGCACATCGAAGAGGCCGGTATTCACTCGGGTGACTCTGCCTGCACCCTGCCCCCCATTACCCTGGGGCCGGACGTCATTCAGCAGGTCAAGGAGGCAACCTACAAGATTGCCGCCGGCGTGGGCGTGCGCGGTCTAATCAACATTCAGTTCGCCGTAGCTTCTGAGATTCTCTACGTCATCGAGGCTAACCCCCGCGCCTCTCGCACCGTCCCCTTTGTTTCAAAGGCAACCGGTGTGCAGATGGCGAAGGCAGCGGCCCTGATTGGAACCGGCAAGACCATTGCCGACCTCAAGGCCGAAGGCTACCTGCCCGCAAATATGGACGGCGCCTCCCTGCCCGCCGAGACTGCGATTGCTGTCAAGGAAGCTGTGCTGCCCTTTAGCCGCTTCCGCACCCCCGAGGGCATCGTGGTTGACTCCCTGCTCGGCCCCGAAATGCGCTCAACCGGTGAGGTCATGGGCCTGGATCGCCACTTCGATACCGCTTTCGCCAAGGCTGAAGCATCTGCAGGTTCTAAGCTGCCGACCGAGGGTAAGGTCTTCGTCTCTGTAGCTAACCGCGACAAGCGCAACTCCATCATCTACGTGAAGATGCTGCAGCAGCTGGGCTTCGAGATTGTCTCCACCGGCGGTACCGCAGACGTTCTGCGCCGCAACGGGGTGGAGTCCCTGGTTGTTCCCAAGATTGCAGAAACCAAGGACGGGGAGCGCTCCATCGTTGATATGGTGCGCGATGGCGACATCGACCTGATTTTCAACACCCCCTCCGGCGGACAGGCTCGCGGCGATGGCTACGAGATCCGCGCTGCTGCCACCTCGGTAGGCTGCCCCGTGATGACCACCGTCTCTGAATTCGGTGCAGCCGTTCAGGGTATTAACGCCCTGCGCGAATACAGCTGGGACGTCATGAGCCTGCAGGAACACGGCGCCTCCATTGAGGCTGCCCTGAAAGCTCGGGAGGCCTAATGTCACGCGGTTTTGGTGATCGCCTGGCTGCGGCCATGGGGGAGAAGGGGCCCCTCTGTGTGGGCATTGACCCCCACCCCGCCCTGCTCGATGCCTGGGGGCTGCCCGACACCGCGGCGTCCTTAACCACCTTTGCCTCGACCGTGCTTGAGGCCTGCGGTCGGGTAGCCGCAGCCCTCAAGCCCCAGGTGGCGCTCTTTGAGCGCCACGGTTCGGCGGGTCTGGCTGCCCTCGAGCAGCTGCAGCGGGATGCTGCGGACGCCGGTGTTCTGGTTGTTGCCGACGCCAAGCGCGGCGATATCGGCTCGACCATGGCAGCCTATGCGGACGCCTGGCTGGGGGAGACCTCACCGTTGGGCACCGATTCAGTGACCCTGAGCCCCTACCTGGGTTTTGAGTCCCTGCGCCCAGCCCTTGACCTGGCTGACCGCAATGACCGGGGCACCTTCGTGCTGGCGCTGACCTCGAACCCCGAGGGGCAGACCGTGCAGCATGTGGGCGGTACCTCATCTGTTGCCGCATCGATCATCGCCTCAGCCCGTGCCGAGAACGACCAGCGTCACTGGGAGGCCATGGGGCCCTGCGGTCTGGTGGTGGGAGCGACCGTAGCAGACGCCTTGAAGAAGCTAGAGATTGACCTCTCGACCTTCAACGGGCCCATTCTGGCACCGGGCTTCGGCGCCCAAGGAGCTACGGCCCAGGACCTCTATACCGTTTTTGCCGGTATCGAGAACCAGGTGCTGGTGAACTCGAGTCGAGGCGTGCTGGCGGCGGGGCCGTCGGTTCAGGGTCTGCGTCAGGCCGCTGAAAAGGCTCGTGACGAGCTTGTAAACGCCCGGTAGAGTCTAGACCAACAAAAATGGTGGGAATCTGTTTCAAATTCCCACCATTTTTGTTTAAAACAAGGTTACCGACGGGTAACTATCTTCCATAACCGTTTCTGACATGCTATTTTGTAATTGTTGGTTCGCAAATAGATAAGCAACAACCCCCAAGAACGAGCAAAGCTGCTCGGTTGCTTGTTTATTCCAACACACCCCACCCCTGCCCTATAGGCATCTCGCACAGAAGGACAACGATTATGCCTCTTCAGCCCCTCACCGAAGAACAGCGCGCCGCCGCCCGCGAAAAGGCCAAGAAGGCCCGCGTCACCCGCGCCGAAATCAAGGACGCTGTAAAGAACAAGCAGATTACTATTGCAGAAGTTCTTAAGCGCGCCGAAACTGACGAAGCAGTCGCTAGACTGAAGGTAACCGACCTGCTCACCTCCCTGCCGGGTGTGGGCGAGGTACGGACCGAGAATATTTTGAACGAACTGAACATTGCTGCGTCCCGCCGTCTGCGTGGTCTTGGTATCCACCAGCGTAAGGCACTCATCAATCTTCTCGACCGATAAGGGAAACCATGGCTGAACAGAACGCCGCACCTAAACTGACCGTGCTAGCTGGCCCAACCGCCGTTGGCAAGGGAACCGTTTCTGCTTACATTCGTGAGCACTACCCCGAGGTGTGGTTCTCTGTCTCCGCCACTACCCGCGACCCCCGCCCGGGCGAAGAGGACGGCGTGCACTACTACTTCGTCTCAGACGAAGAGTTTGAGTCGATGGTAGAGAACCGCCAGATGCTGGAATGGGCCACCGTGCACAACTCCTACAAGTACGGCACGATTCGCTCTATGGTGCAGAAGCAGATGGATGCCGGTAAGCACGTGCTACTTGAAATCGATTTGCAGGGCGCCCGCCAGGTGCGCAACGCCATGCCCGAAGCGCAGCTCATTTTCTTGGCTCCTCCCAGCTGGGACGAACTGGTATCCCGCCTCATTGGTCGGGGAACTGAGTCGCCGCAGGAGCAGGAGGCCCGCCTCGATACCGCCAAGATTGAGCTGGCTGCTGAGCCCGAGTTTGATTACACCGTCATCAACGAAACCGTGGCAGAAGCGGCGGAAGAAATCGTGCGCCTCATGGGTGCTCACCGCAAGTAAGCCAGGGAGTCGCTAGGGCGGCGGTTTAGGGGAATATCACCCCTGTACCGCCGCCCTTTTGCGTGACAAAAAAACGGTTGACCGATAGTATAGGTAGAGTTTTATGCCACCGGTAGCCCCGGTGGTGAGCAAGCACAGTCAAGATGGAGTCTTACGTGGCAAACGCACACAACGATGAAGGTATCATCAATCCCAGCGCAGACGCTCTGATCCAAAAAGCTGAGTCGAAGTACGGTCTGGTGATTTTTGGTGCTCGCCGTGCTCGCCAGATTAACGCCTACTACTCGCAGCTTCACGAGAACCTGTACGATCACGTAGGCCCCCTGGTAGATTCTGAGCCCAACGAGAAGTCGCTCTCTGTGGCTATGCGTGAAATCAACGAAGGCCTGATTGAGGCCCGCCATATTACTGATGGTCAGTTCGATGAAAACGGCACCCTGCTGCACGAGGATGAGCCCAGCGCATTCCTGGCCGGTGGCGACTTCTACATCGACGAGCCCTTCGTTGAATACGTCGACGCTGAAGATGCAGATCAGGCCTAATCTGCAGTAGCTCATGCGAGTCGTTATTGGCATTGGAGGGGGCATTGCTGCCTATAAGGCGGCAATGCTCCTTCGTCTTTTTGGTAAGGCCGGGCACGAGGTTATTGCGGTGCCCACCGAGGCTGCCCTCAAGTTTGTGGGGCAGCCTACTCTTGAAGCCCTGAGTGGCAACCCGGTGTCGGTGGACGTCTTTGAGCGGGTTCCCGAGGTCAATCACGTGCGGCAGGCTGAGCAGGCTGACGCTGTGATCGTCGCCCCGGCGACAGCTGACCTCATGGCTCGTTTAGCGGCTGGGCGGGCTAACGACCTGCTGACCGCAACCGTGCTGACCACTCATGCCCCGGTCATTTTAGCGCCGGCGATGCACACCCAGATGTGGGAGCACCCGGCTACCCAGGCCAACGTAGCGACCCTGAAATCCTACGGCTACTACGTCATCGAGCCTGCCGTGGGCCGTCTGACCGGCCCCGACTCCGGTGTGGGGCGCCTACCTGAACCCGAGGATATATATGCCCAGGCTCTAGCCCTTTTGGGCTGGGATCAGGACGCCGCGGGGGAGGGCCAACCGGTTGAGTCAGGTGAGCTCCCCCTAGCTGGGCAGCGCCTGCTCATTACAGCCGGCGGTACCCGTGAAGCCCTTGACCCGGTACGCTTCTTGGGCAACCGGTCCTCGGGCAAGCAGGGCATCGCCCTTGCTACTGCAGCTACCGAACTCGGCGCCCAGGTACACCTCATTGCAGCCCATGTGGAGGTCGAGATACCGGGTAACCTGCACCGGGTCACCCGGGTATCAAGTGCCCTGCAGCTGCGCGAAGCCGTGTTTGAGCACCTGGCAGCTACCGACGTCCTGATTATGACCGCGGCGGTGGCCGACTTCAGGCCGGCAGAGTACGCGGACGCCAAGATTAAAAAGACGGACGACCCCGGCCAGGACCCCGTGATTAGGCTGGTGCGTAACCCCGACGTCCTCAAAGAAGCCGTGCTCTACCGCGAGGAAAACCCGCAGCGAGCACCCCACACCATCGTTGGTTTTGCCGCCGAGACCGGGGATGCCACCACCAGCCCACTCGCCTACGGCCGCGCCAAGCTGGCGCGCAAGGGCTGCGACTACCTGGCGGTGAACACCGTGAGCGAAACACAGGGATTTGGGGCAGATAGCAACACTATTACCCTGCTCTCGGGCCAGAATGACCGCGAGGTAACCCTCCAGGGCAGCAAGCTCGACGTCTCCCGCGCAATACTTCGTCATATAGCGCAAGAATTCAACAATCATTCACCAAGTAGCCCTACCGGGCTGAGAGAAGTACAGTAAAAACCGTGACAGAAAAAAACCATCTTCGTTTATTCACCAGTGAGTCCGTCACCGAGGGCCACCCCGACAAGATCTGTGACCAGATCTCGGACTCCATTCTGGATGCCCTGCTGACCGTAGACCCCCTCTCTAACGTGGCAGTTGAGACCCTGGTAACCACCGGCCAGGTCCACGTAGCTGGCGAGGTAACCACCAACGGCTACGTTGATATTCCCAGCATTGTTCGCAAGACCATCTTGAACATCGGCTATAACTCCTCAACCCACGGCTTCGACGGCGAATTCTGTGGTGTTTCGGTTTCGATTGGCGAGCAGTCACCCGACATTAACTCGGGTGTTTACAACTCCCTTGAAGCCCGCCAGGGCACCGCAGCCGACGATCTGGACCGCCAGGGCGCAGGCGACCAGGGCATCATGTTCGGTTACGCCACCAATGAGACCGAAGTGCTCATGCCCGCCCCCATTTACGTTGCGCACCGCCTGGCTGAACAGCTGACCAAGGTGCGTAAGGACGGTACCCTGCCCAACCTGCGCCCCGACGGCAAGACCCAGGTAACCCTGGGCTACGACGAGAACTTCAAGCCCGTCATGATCGATACCGTGGTTGTCTCAACCCAGCACACCGCTGATTACGACCTGGACCAGCTTGCTGCCGATATCAAGCAGTACGTGATTGAACCTGTTCTAGCCAGCTTCGACTTCGACTCGTCCCAGGCTAAGTTCATCATCAACCCCGCAGGTCGCTTCGTTCAGGGTGGCCCTGTAGGTGACGCTGGCCTGACCGGACGCAAGATTATTGTGGATACCTACGGCGGCATGGCCCGCCACGGTGGTGGCGC
The DNA here is from genome assembly GCF_053547255.1 of Rothia sp. 11273D007AR. Classification (NCBI taxonomy): domain Bacteria; kingdom Bacillati; phylum Actinomycetota; class Actinomycetes; order Micrococcales; family Micrococcaceae; genus Rothia; species Rothia sp. 11273D007AR. The sequence goes on from NZ_JBPPWJ010000011.1 coordinate 50,596, forward strand.
CTTCTCGGGCAAGGACCCTTCAAAGGTAGACCGCTCCGCTGCCTACGCGATGCGCTGGGTTGCCAAGAACATCGTTGCTGCCGGCCTTGCCGACCGGGCAGAGGTCCAGGTTGCCTACGCTATCGGCCAGGCTGCTCCCGTGGGTATCTACGTTGAGACCTTTGGCACCGAAAAGGTTGAGATCTACAAGATTGAACAGGCTATCCGTGAGGTCTTTGACCTGCGCCCGCTGGCCATTATCCGTGACCTGGAGCTCCGCCGTCCTATCTACGCCAAGACCGCAGCTAACGGGCACTTCGGACGTGAAGACCGCGAGTTCACCTGGGAACGCACCAACCGTGTGAGCGAACTCAAGGCGGCCGTAGGCCTCTAAGCTAAAATGTCTGTATGACAACGGCACCCACCCCCGAATCCCTGCAACCAGATTTGTTGCAGGGATTCGACATACCCGATGCGCACCTGGTCGGCTCTACAGCAGCCGAGGACGCCGCGGTGCAACTACCGGTTGCCCGGGTGCACATCGATACCCATGTGCCCCACCTAGACCGCCTCTTCGACTACCGGGTGCCAGCGGCTCTCGATGAAGAGGCTCAGCCCGGGGTGCGGGTGAGGGTGAAATTCGGGGGACGGGAGGTGACCGGTTGGTTACGGGAGCGCGTAGAGCATTCGGACGCCCCCGCCCGCCTGGTACCCCTGCACAAGGTGATTTCGCCCCTGCCTGTTGTTACCCCTGAAGTCTTTGAGTTAGCTGATGCCCTAGCGGAGCGCTACGCGGGGCTGGTTTCCGATGTGCTTCGCCTGGCTGTACCCCCGCGGGTCGCTAGCGTTGAGAAAGCTTTTATAGAGTCCGAAGACCCGGCCGAAGCGCCCATTCCAGACTGCCCCGACCTCACCGGCTTCTCCGACTACGCCCATGGGGCAGAGTTCTGTGAGGACCTGCTTGCCGGCCATCAGGCCCGGGCGGTGATGGCCGTGCTACCCTCCCACCCTGAACGGAGCTGGGAGCAGCTGCTGGCGTCCGCCCTGGTAGCTACCGCCTCCACCGGCAGGGGAGCCCTAGCCGTGGTGCCAGACCATAAGAGCCTTGACCGGCTCACAGCCGCCCTCGAAGAGCTCGTAGACGAGAGCGCCTTCGTGCGGTTGACCGCCAACGATAAGCCCACCCCCCGCTACCGCAGTTATCTGAAAGCCCAAAGCGGCCAGGTGCGTATCGTGATCGGTACTCGTTCAGCCGCCTACGCTCCCGTAGCCAACCTGGGGCTGGTTGCCTGCTGGGACGACGGGGACTCTTCCCTGGTTGAGCAGCGGGCCCCCTACTGCCAGGCCCGTGACGTTCTTCTACTGCGGGCCACCCTCGAAAAGGCAGCGGCCCTCTTCATGGGCTATGCGGTCTCTAGCGAGGCTGCCCGCCTGGTCCGCACCCGCTGGGCTAGCTTCCTGGGGGCGGACAGAGCCCTGGTCAGGTCTTTTACTCCCCGGGTCATGCCCACCGGCGACGACTATCAGCTTGCCCGCGACCCCCTGGCAGCTATTGCCCGCATACCCCACCAGGCTTTCGTCGTAGCCAAGGACGCCCTCGCTACGGGGCCCGTGCTGATTCAGGTAGCCCGCGCGGGCTATATTCCCGCTCTGGCCTGCCAGCGCTGCCGCATGCCCGCCCGCTGCGATAACTGTCGCGGCCCCCTGACCCAGCCCGCCGGGGGAAGTACCCCCCAGTGCGGCTGGTGCGGCCACCTGGCCCACCACTGGCACTGTCTTGACTGCGGGTATAACCGCTGGCGTACCGGTATCGCCGGTGCCCTGCGAACCGCAGAAGAACTGGGTCGGGCATTCCCAGGCGTCCCGGTGATCACCTCCAGCGGCGAGAACATCAAAACCAGTATCGGCTCAGAACCTGCCCTGGTCATCGCCACCCCCGGCGGCGAACCGGTAGCTGAGGGTGGTTATGCGGCCGCCCTGCTGCTTGATGCCGACCGGATGCTCCAGTTCGACTCCCTACGTGCCCCCGAAACCGCCCTCCGGCGCTGGCTCAACGCGGCAGCCCTGGTGCGCTCCTTTGCCGTGGGCGGCCGCGTCGTCACCACGGCCAGCCCCTCCGCAGCTCTTGAAGCGCTGGTGCGCTGGGACCCCATGGGTTTTGCCCTCTGGGAAATGGACGAGCGGGCCGAGATTGGCCTGCCCCCGGCCGTCCGCACCGCCGCCATTACCGGTAGTGAGCGTGCCGTGCAGGTCTTTTTGGAGGCTATTACCCTGCCCGATGAGGCCCGCGTCAACGGCCCCATGCCCCTGGCCGATTCAACCGGCTACTACGAGGGGGAGGCCGACAGCGACCTCTACCGCGCCATTATCTTCTTCCCCTATGCCGTGGGAGCCAAACTCACCCACCACCTGCGCTCCATCAAGGCATCCCTAGCTGCCCTGAAAAAGAGCGAGCCCGTGCAGATACGCTGCGACGGGCTCGATATTCTCTAGGTCTGCCCGATGCCTGGGGTAGCTGGGCGAGCGCCTGAGGCAGCTAGGCTTCTACTGCCGATGAAGGGAAGAGGCCAGCTCCAGCAGGGTGAGGGCGCTCTGTTCCCAGGTGTAGCGGGCGGCGTCCGCAAGACCGTTCACAATGCTGGTCTGCTGGACTTGCCGGTCTTCTAGGTCGCGTACCGCCTGCGCAAAGGCGAAGGGAGAGCTGGTCTCAGCAAAGCGGGCTGAGGGGGCAATTTCCCGGAAAATCGGGATATCCGACAGCACCACGGGGCAGCCCGCCGACTGGGCCTCTACCACTGGCAGCCCGTAGCCTTCTTCCCGCGAGGCGGTGAGCAGGGCAGCGGCGGTGCCTAGCAGCTGGCGGTAGTCTTCATCGCTGGTTCCCCCGTGGAACACCACGTTTTCTCCCGCGAGAGGGGCAAGTTCCTCCAGGCGCGCCGGGGCTGCCTTAGAGAGTAGGTGCAGACGGTAATCTGGCAGGAACTTCATGGCCTGCAGCAGGGTTTCAACATTTTTGTAGGGCATGAAGGAGCCCATGTAAATTAGGTCTTTAGTGCGCACCGGGGCCAATTCGAGAGCCTGCTCCTGGGCCACAAAGTCCTTAGCCTGGGGGGCATTGGGTATCACCGTAATGGGGTTGGTGGTCAGCTCGTGCTCCCGCATCAAAGCCGCCGTGGTCTGCGAGACCGTAGCGACGGCGTCCGCTCGGTTCAGCAGGTAGCGCTGGGGCGCGTAGGTGGTGTGGAAGGCCCGCCAGCCCAGCCGAACCGGCAGGGGGAGGAAGCCCGGCGGCGTGGGGTGGGAGTAGTAAATCAAATCGTGCAGGGTCAGGATCAGCTTGAACTGCCTGCCCAGCCCACCCAGCCCGATGGTTTGCATGGGCGAGAAGACCACGTCGGGGGAGTAGCGGTTAAGCTGCAGGGCGGCGGCGGGTTCCAGGGCGGACGTCGGTGCACAGATCTGCACGGACGGCAGGTCGGGGAGCATCTCAAGCTGACGTTCATCGCTCACCACCATGGTGAGCTCTAGGCCTTCCGGCAGACGCCGGTCACCGGCGTCCGCTAGCTCCTTGAGGGCAAAGAGTAAGGACGCGGTGTAGCGGCTAATACCGTCGTGAAAACCGATGCGGGTATAGCGGGCATCAATAAAGAGTTTCATGCTACCTGCCCCTCCTCTAGGTCTTGGGAATGAAAGCCGGCAATCAGGGAGGCCGCCCGCAGGGGAGTCTCGTAGTGAATCAGGTGGCCGACCTCGGGAATGATATCGAGCCGCCCCCGCTGGAGCTTACGGGCCATAGCCTGCTGAAGTTCTAGGGTACCCAGATCGTCCTTTTCTGCCACAATGAGCTGGACCGGCATCGGCAGAGCCGGGGTGAAATCAGCTGCGGTGGAACTGATAGATGCCCGGTAGGCCTGTAGAACCGCCTCGCGGGAGGCAAAGGCACCGAAGTAGGCATCGTGCTGGCCGTTGATGAACCGGCGCAGGGCGGGGTCGTGATTTTTCATCATGAACTCACTGCTCAATCTGGTGACCAGGCGGGAGCGCAGCAGAGCAAAACCCAGGGAAGCAGGTAGGGCAGCTCCCGCACCATAATAGAGCTCAGCCAGGCGGCTCATCACCTTTTGGTCCCCCTCAAGGGCAGGCTGACAGATGGGGTTAATCAGGGTCAAACGCTCTACCAGATGGGGGCGCACCAGGGCAGTATAAGAGCTCACGATCGACCCAAAAGAGTGACCCACCAGGTGCACCGGGCTGCCCACAGCAGTCTCAATGAAATCAACCAACCAGGCAGCATAGGTGCTCACCGCATGCTCAGCCCCCTCAATCGGGGCAGTTTTACCAAAGCCCGGCAGATCAGGGATATAAACACAAAAATCCTTCAGGCCGGTGGCAATGATTTCGAGGCCGTGGTGATCGCCCCTAAAGCCGTGCACCAAAACCAGGGGAGTGGCGTCCGCATTTCCATACACCCACCAGCGGCTGTAGGTGCCGCCAACCCAGCCCTCGTAGCGCGTCCCGGCAGGAACCTGCTGAGGTACCGGCTCAAAAACACCGGCCGAGTGGGGGCTTGCAGACATAGTGACTCCTTCTCTCTACCCCCACCACTGTACCGCCTCACCCCCACTTCTCAGTGGGCAAACTGCCACCGGGCAAAGCAAGCCCAAGCGCGGTACACTAGGAAGCAAACTATTGACAGCTCAGATTCGTGCGCGCCCAAAAAGCGCAAGCACCACTCGACAGACAGGAAACACGGTGACTGCTGAGGTAGAACCTACCGAACAGAACGAAACCACCTGGGACTTCCGCTCCATGGAAGCCAAGTGGCAGCCCTACTGGGAAGAAACCAAGGTTTTTGAACCCACCAACGAAGAAGGCAAGGAAACCCGCTACGTTGCGGACATGTTCCCTTACCCCTCCGGCGACCTCCACATGGGCCACGCCGAAGCCTTCGCCATTGGCGACGTCACCGCCCGCTTCTGGAAGCAAAAGGGCTACGATGTGCTGCACCCCATCGGCTGGGACTCCTTCGGCCTGCCCGCAGAAAACGCAGCCATCAAGAACAACACCCACCCCAAAGAGTGGACCTACAAGAACATCGAGACCCAGGCCGGCTCTTTCAAGCGCTACGGCATTATGACCGACTGGTCCCGCCGCCTGCACACCTCTGACCCCGAATACTACAAGTGGACCCAGTGGCTCTTCCAGCAGTTCTACAAGAAGGGCCTGGCCTACCGTAAGTACTCCCAGGTCAACTGGTGCCCCAAGGACCAGACCGTGCTGGCCAACGAGCAGGTTGTCAACGGCGAGTGCGAACGCTGCCACACCCCCGTGACCAAGAAGTCTCTGAACCAGTGGTACTTTAAGATCACCGACTACGCCCAGGAACTGCTGGACGATATGAAGGAGCTGGAGGGTCACTGGCCCGACCGCGTGCTGGCTATGCAGCGCAACTGGATCGGCCGCTCCGAGGGTGCCGAGGTTACTTTTGAGGTTGAGGCTGCCGGCAACAAGCCCGCCACCACCGTAGACGTCTTCACCACCCGCCCCGATACCCTCTACGGCGCAACCTTCTTCATCGTGGCAGCCGACGCCGACCTGGCCCTCGATCTGGTAACCGACGACCAGCGGGAAGCCCTGGAAGCCTACCGCGAAGAGATCAAGGTTCTGTCGGATATCGACCGCCAGTCCACCGACCGCGAGAAGACCGGTGTCTTCCTGGGCCGTTACGCCATCAACCCCCTGACCGGCGATAAGCTGCCCCTGTGGGCCTCTGACTACGCCCTGGCCGACTACGGAACCGGCGCACTGATGGCTGTTCCCGCCCACGACCAGCGCGACCTGGACTTCGCCCGCAAGTTCGACATCCCCGTCATCACCGTTCTCGATACCGGTGAGGACGACCCGGCAGAAACCGGCGTCGCTACCACCGGCGATGGCGTGCACATCAATTCCGGCCCGCTGGATGGCCTGAACAAGGCTGACGGCATCTCAAAGGCTATTGAGATTCTTGAAGAGAAGGGTGTAGGCACCGGCAAGGTCAACTTCCGCCTGCGCGACTGGCTGCTCTCCCGCCAGCGCTTCTGGGGCTGCCCCATCCCCGTCATCCACTGTGAAGAGCACGGTGAACAGCTGGTTCCGGAAGAGCAGCTGCCCGTCCTGCTCCCCGACAACCTGGCCGGGGAAGACCTGGCACCCAAGGGCCAATCACCCCTGGCAGCTGCTACCGACTGGAACACCGTTCCCTGCCCCGTCTGCGGTAAGGACGCCAAGCGCGACTCAGACACCATGGACACCTTCGTGGATTCCTCCTGGTACTTCCTGCGCTACGTCTCACCGAATTACGACCAGGCTATCTTCGACCCCGAGCAGATGAAGAAGTGGAACCAGGTCGACATGTACGTCGGCGGCGTTGAGCACGCGATTCTACACCTGCTCTACGCCCGCTTCTTCACCAAGGTCATCCGCGACCTGGGCCTGATTGAACACTCTGAGCCTTTTAAGGCCCTGATGAACCAAGGCCAGGTGCTCAACCAGGGTAAGGCTATGTCCAAGTCACTGGGTAACGGTGTTGACCTGGGCCAGCAGCTCGATAAGTTCGGCGTCGATGCCGTCCGCACCGTCATGGTCTTCGCCTCCCCACCCGAGGACGATGTCGACTGGGCCGACGTTTCCCCCGCAGGTATGCAGAAGTTCCTGGCCCGCGCCTGGCGCGTTGCCCAGGACGTCACCAGTGAGGTGGGGGCGGACGGCGCAACCGGCGACGCTGCCCTGCACAAGCTGGTGCACCGCACCGTCCACGACGTCGATGCCCTGGTAGAGAACGGCAAGTTCAACGTTGCCGTGGCCAAGACCATGGAGCTGGTCAACGCTACCCGCAAGGTCATTGACTCCGGTGCAGGTGCTGCTGACCCGGCCGTCCGCGAAGCTGCTGAGACCATCGCCATCCTGCTCTCCCTCTACGCCCCCTACACCGCAGAGGACGCCTGGCATCTGCTCGGCCACGATACCCCGGTACTGACTGCGGGCTGGCCCGAGGTCGACCCGGCCCAGCTGGTAGACGATACCGTCACCGCAATCGTGCAGGTCAAGGGCAAGGTCAAGGACCGACTGGAGGTCGCCAAGGATATTTCTGAAGCTGACCTTGAAGCCCTGGCTCTGGGGTCAGAGGCCGTTCAGCGAGCCCTGGGCGACGCTGAAGTGCGCAAGGTCATTGTGCGTGCCCCCAAGCTGGTCAATATCGTGATCTAGCGAGATCTAGATAGATATCATCGGGTGCTCCTTCCGTAGCGAGGGGCACCCGATTTTTCTATCTTTTGAGTGATTGCTATGGACTGAGTCACTCCAAGGGCTTGGCTAGGCGGTAGAGTAGTGAGGTGCGTTCTATAGCCCTGGTCACCGACTCATCTGCTGCCCTACCCGCCGCTACCCTTGAACATCTCAAGGCCGAAGGCGGGTTTAGTCTGGTTGAGCTACCGGTCACCGTGGGCGACCGCGCTTTGAATGACCTACCGACCGATCAGATAGACGCTGCTATCGCTTTAGCTCATGTTCAGGGGGAACAAGTGTTGACCTCCGGCGTTGCGCCGGGTGCCCTGGTGGACGCCTACGAGCAGCTGGCAGCCCAGGGCTACTCTGCGATTATTTCGGTTCATTTATCGGGGGAGCTGTCGGGTACCTGCGATGCGGCCCGTTTAGCGGCGCAGCTGGTCGATGTGCCGGTGGCGGTGGTTGACTCGCTCAATCTAGCGATGGGACTGGGGGAGCCGGTACTCCGCCTGCACCGCCTCCTTGCCCGAGAGCAGGACTTAGAGCAGGCCACCGCTGTAGCCGAGGAGCTCTGTGCTTCTACCGAGCTCTTTTTCTTTATTCCTACCCTGGACGCTCTTAAGCGGGGCGGACGCGTCAGCCCCGCTTTAGCTATGGTGGGCCAGATGTTTCAGATTCGGCCTGTGGCTACCGTGCTTGATGGCAAACTGCACTACGTTGAGCGCCCCCGCACTACAGCTAAGGCGATTGAACGGCTTGCGGCTTTGACCGAACAGGCCAGCGCCGAGCGGGCCGGTGAATTACCCCTGGATGTACCACTGAAGGATAGGGAAGCGGCCAACCTGCTCAGACGCCAGGGGCAGGTGGTTGCCATCCATTACAGCGGTAATGAGGAGCAGGCGCGGGAGTTTCAGCAGACCCTGGGGTCTATCGCCTCTGGGGCGGTGCTGACGCCCCTGCCCCCGGTGCTCTCTGCCCATGCGGGCTTAGGGGCCCTGGCAGCCGTTATTTTCTAGAGTTATGTTCAAGACGGTGCAGAGACCCTGTGGATAGGGGCCTGAGTCGCGTCATCTTGTGACTCTGGTGCACCACCTGCGAGGTTTCTGGGGCTAATTTCCGCAGGCTGGTGGGAGGGGGTTTATCCACAGGTGCCGTCGGCCTTGGCCTAGCCGCTCGGAAGCTTTTAGCCTGGGGCCATGTCTCAGAACTCTAGGTACCCCGCTGATACCCTACCGTCTGTTTCGGTTGAACCTGCCGATGTCGATTCAGAGCAGCCGAGTCAGACCGATTATCTCTTGCGCAGCAGGCGCCACGGCTCTGCTCCTGCGAGCGCCTCCCGGAGTCCCCGCCATCGGGTGCTTCTTGAGCATGCTTTGGCGTCTTCCGGTTCGGAGGCTCCCGGTCTTGGTCCGCAGGCTTCGGTGACCCGGTGGCGGGTGCCTACGGGTGCTTTGGTGATTCTTGCTCTTGTCTTGGGTCTTGTTGCTCTGTGGCCTGTGGTGTTTTCTGGTGGCGGCTCGTCTGTGTCGGCGGTTCCTGTGGCCCCTTCTGGGGAAGCCACGGTGCAGGCTGATGGGGGTAGCCCGGTGCCTGGTGATGAGGCAGGGCAGGGGGTGAGCACCGGGGCGGACGCTACTTCAGTTGCCGCTCATGGGGGAGGTGCGCCTGTGGTGGTTCATGTTGCCGGTGCGGTGCAGACCCCGGGAGTCTACGAGCTAGGTTCTGGGAGCCGGGTAAACGATGCGGTCACAGCTGCCGGTGGGCTTAGGGACGATGCTGATACGTCGGTGATTAACCTGGCAGCCCCTGCCAGCGACGGGAGCCAGGTCTATATTCCGGTGCAGGGCGAGGCACCACCTAGTTCGGCGGGTGGCGCCGAGGCCACTAACGGGTCGGCTGGCACGTTTCCCGGTACAGACCGGGGTGCGGACGCCGCCGGGCTAGTGAATATCAATACGGCAAGCGCCGAAGAGCTTCAGACCCTGCCGAAGGTCGGCCCGGTGCTAGCTGCATCGATTATTAGCTGGCGGGAGCAGTACGGAGGTTTCAGCTCGGTGGATGAGCTGGACCAGGTTTCGGGCATTGGGCCAGCTACTCTTGAAGCTCTCCGCCCGCTGGTGACAGTATGAAAAGGGTACTGGCTGCTGGGCGGAGCTGGCAGCAGGCACAGGCTGAACGGGCCGAACATCGGCGGGTGCAACCGCGTCTGACCGATGCCCGCCTTGTGGTACCTGCTGTGGGGCTCTGGTGTTTTACTGCTCTGTGGATTCTTGCCGGGGCCCGGTGGGCGCTCTGGGCTGGGGCCCTGCTCGCTTGTCTTGCTCTGGGCTCCTGGTGCGGCGCCCAGATTTTAGTTCGGAAAAGTATTGCGAAGGCGAAAGGTCCACTGACCCAGGTACCGGTGTTTGTGTCGCATACCCTGGCGCTAACCTGCCTGCTCGCTGCCTTACAGACTGTTGCCCTTCACGCCCGGGGTTACCCTCAACAGTGGGAGCTGATGCAGGCTCTGAACGGGCAGGGAATACGAGTGACGGCTGAAGTAACTGAGGCCCGGCCTGCTCCGACGGGTGGGTATAGGTTGCAGGTAGAAACCGTGGAGATAAGGCAGGCTTCAAGGACCTGGAGCCAGCGGGTACCGCTCAGCGTCTATACAGATAAACTTTTTATTCCGGGGAGCACTGTCAGCGCGGTGGGGGAGTTGAAGGTCAGCGGAACCTACTACCGTTTGCAGGGAGCTGTGAGCCTGCTGGAGCACCCGGCTTCTGTAGCCCCTCTCTTCGAACTTAAGAGCGGGTTGCGCGATAGGGCAGTGGACCATCTGGGCGCCGAACGGGCTGGCCTGCTCCTGGGTATGGCCTACGGCGATGATTCTTCGCTGCCTGCACCGGCTCTTTCATCTTTGCGGGTGGCCGGTCTAACACACCTGACAGCTGTTTCGGGGGCTAACATTACCCTGATTTTTGTCGTCGCCTACCGTCTGCTCTACCCGTTGTGGCCCCGGCGCCCTGCCCTCATAGCAGTCGGAGTGGCCGCGTCATCGGCCTACGTCGTGCTGGTAGGGCTTGACGGTTCTGTACTCAGAGCCTGGGTAATGGGGCTGCTGGGAGCTCTAGGTCTGATTCTTGGCCACGGAGCCTATCGTCTGGCTTTCCTCTCGACCTGCGTGATGGCTCTTCTTCTGGCAGCGCCACCCCTTGCCACCCACTACGGCTTTATTCTCTCGGTCGTGGCTACAGCTTCCCTCCTGATACTGGCACCGGCTCTCTCGCGTCTCCTCAGCAGGGGGCTGCCCCTTCTGCTTGCTGATCTGGTAGCCCTACCCTGTGCAGCTAGCCTCTGGTGCGCGCCGGTGATCCTGATACTTTCTGAGTCCATCTACCCCTATACGGTCGTAACTAATCTTCTAGCCGCCCCTTTGGTAGCGCCCATTACCGTGCTGGGGTTACTTGCCCTCATCGGCTACGCCCTGGGGCTAGCCCAACCCCTGCTCGATGCCCTCATGAACCTCGGTGGCTTTCTTACCCAGGGGCTACTAGAGGTTGCTGCCTGGTGCTACAAGCTACCTGCAAGCCAGCTACCTCTTGCGCTTTCACCTCTTACTCTCGGGTTGACCCTGCTGGCCGTTGTGGGTATCAGCTGGCTGATTCTCTCAGCGGACAGGTCTCTCAACACCCTGCCCGCAGCTCGCTTGCCTCGACTGCTAGGGGGCAGACCATGAACCGCAGGAGAAACAAAAGCCTGGTCGATCTTGCCCTCATAGTGCTCGTGATAGGTCTAGCGGTATTCCTGCTGCACGACCGTTGGCCGGCTGCACACCGAGCCCCTGCCCACTGGCAGTGGATTACCTGCGATGTAGGCCAAGGAGATGCTCATCTGATCCGTACCGGCCAGCGATCGGCCTACCTTCTTGATACCGGCGACGATTACTCGGCCCTCAAGTCCTGCCTCGACTGGGCCGGGGTAGACCAGCTGGAAGCTGTGCTCATAACCCACGCCCATAGCGACCACGATGGGGCACTACAACAGGTTCAAAATGACTTCGCCCAGCCGACGCTGGTGACGTCACCCCATTACAGCAGACAGGGGCAGCAGACCCCGGTCACGCAAGGAACAGCTGCCTATCGGCTTTCTACGGGCTCGGCTTTCCCCTCAGAGTCTGTTACCGCAGGGCAGCACGAGGCAGCCGGTCAACCCCTGGGCCGGGTGCTCTGGCCCCCGGCCCAGGCCCAGAGGATCCCCGGCGCAACCGGCTCCTCTAGCTGGATTAACAACACCTCCCTCGTCATCCACTGGTCCCTGCCTGCCAGGGAGACCGGCCAGAGGCCGCTGACCGTGCTCACCACGGGGGATCTTGAAGCGGACGCCGCCCACCGACTTCTTGCCGAATCGGCGGGGCAGGTGCCTGCCGACGTCCTTAAAATAGCCCACCACGGCTCGGCGGGCAGCGGCACCGACCTGATCATCGCAGCCAGCCCTTCCCTAGCGCTCATCCCTGTGGGAGCAGGCAACAGTTATGGGCACCCGCATGAGAGTATTCTCAGCTTCCTGAACCGACGTTCTATCCCCGCTGCCCGCACTGACCTTTCGGGGCATCTGGCGCTGACCACCAGTGACCGGGGGATTGAGGTGACCGCCTCGGGCTAAACCTGCACAAAAGCGCTTTATCTGACAAGATAGAAAGGCACCCAAGGAGGATACATGGCACGCACACCCCGCACCCGCTCAGCTGGTCCAGATAACGGCTGGCGATCGGTTCCGCTTGCTCCGCTCGTTTTGCTCTACGGCCCCGAAGAATACTTTGCCTCCCGGGCCACCCAGCGGCTCCGCCAGCTCTTTGAAGAGGCCCACGGCAGCTACGAACTCACCAGTCTCTCGGCCAAAGATTACCGGGCCGGGCAGCTAGACGTCCTTGCCAGCCCCTCCCTTTTCGACGAACCCAAAATCATTGAGGTCACCCAGGTGGCCTCCATGAGCGACGCCTTCCTGCAGGACGCTCTTGCCTATGCCGCTGCGCCCCACGACTCCACCCTGGTGATACTGCACCACGCAGGCGGTAACAGGGGCAAAAAGCTCATTGATACCATCAAGGCCAATAAGTCCTACCCGGTGGTCGAGTGTAAGGCCCTTAAGAATGAACGCGACCGGCTGGATTTCGTCATTTACGAGTTCCGCTCAGCCCAGCGCTCTATTGACCCGCCCGCAGCGGCAGCTCTCGCGGCAGCAACCAGTGATATCTCAGAACTAGCCTCGGCTGCCCGCCAGCTCATTGCAGATGAGCCGGGTACCATCACTGTAGACACCATCGACCGCTACTTTGGCGGCCGTACCGAGGTCACCGCCTTTAAGGTGGGCGATGCTGCGGTAGCTGGCAACAGCAGGGAAGCCATTAAACTGCTCCGCCAGGCGATCGATACCGGAAGCGATCCTATCCCCATCCTGGGTGCCCTGGCTGCCCGCATGCGCAACATTGCCAAAGTGCACGGGGTGCGCGGCAACTCCAACCAGTTGGCGGGCGACCTTAAGATGGCTCCCTGGCAGGTAGAAGCTGCCCAGCGGGATTCCCGCAGGTATGCGCCTGCCGACCTGGCTCGCGTCCTTGCCCTGCTGGCCGATACCGATGCCCAGCTCAAGGGCGAGAATCTTGACTCTTTCTACCCCCTAGAAAAAGCCGTCCTGGCTATTTCCCAGGCCTCCCGCACCCACTAGCGACAGGGCAAGAAAGCACAAGGCCCCGCTCCCATGAAAGGGAGCGGGGCCTTGCGTCACTTCGCTCTTAGACGCCGGCTAGAGGGGCCGGAATATAGAACTTAGGAAAGCTTGTTGACGAGAACGGTCAGACCGGACTTCTTGTTAGCTGCGTTCTTCTTGTGCAGAACACCCTTAGAAACAGCCTTGTCCAGCTTGCGGTTCGCAACACGAAGAGCTTCAGTTGCTGCTTCAACGTTCTGAGCTTCAACTGCCTCGTTGACCTTACGGATGGAGGTCTTGAGATCTGACTTGATTGCGTTGTTGCGCAGACGAGCCTTCTCGTTGGTGAGGATGCGCTTCTTCTGGGACTTGATGTTAGCCACGATTAAAAACTTTCTGTTTTTGTCTAATTGGTCGGTGAGGGCTGCGCTGACCGGTCATCGACTGAGCGGCGTGGGGATGCCTATGGCAACCAGTCAGCAGTGCCCGATGACCATCGGACACACAAGGGTTAACTTTATCAGCTCCGCCCCAGCTTAGGGCAGAGATATAAGCAACAATTTTCTTAGCGACGGCGGTAGGCCTCGGCGATGAAGTCGAAGGTTGCCCGGTCCATGATGGCTCCTTCACGGCGGATACCGTTCGGGTTGAGCTGGATGACACGGTTGAGTTTGACTTCGGAGTCGCGCCCTTCCTTATCCCATACGCCTGTACCAATGTCCAGGTAGTTGGGGTCGACGGTGCGGGAGTTGGAGTGGTCCTTGCTGGTGAGCATTAGCCCTAGAAGGTAGGAACCGGAGCGTCCGATGACTAGGACAGGGCGGTCCTTGCCCTGGCTGTAGTCCTCTTCGAAGGGGACCCAGGCCCAGACGACTTCGCCGGGATCGGCGTCGCCGTCGAGAGCGGGGGAGTAGTCAAAGGCTACCGAGCCGAAGTAGTCGCCGGGGTAGCCGCCCTGTTCCCAGCTTCCGGTGGGCTGGCCGGCAGATACCTGCTGGCTACCGCCGGGGCCGAACGTACCAAAATTGCCGTTGCCGGCGTCCGGGCGCTGCTGGGTGCGCGTGCCTGCCTGGCTCCCACCGCTAGAGGGGCGGGTGCCGGTGCCCTGCTGCTTATTCTTCTGGTTCTGGTACTTGTTCCATTCCCGGTAGATGCGCTGGCCGATGTTCAGTGCCTGCTGGATAGTTCGCATGTTGATCTTCATGGTCACTACAATAATCGCTGCTCATCGGCGCGCGAGCAGACACGCACCGGCTAAATGTGAGAAACTGGTTAACTGATTTCTACCGTCAGAGACCCGGTAGGCTCCCATGAGCTTTCTGAGAGTCGTGAAAGGACCCAACACACGTGTCACCCTTGGCGACCAACCCGCCCAAACCGGCGGCCACTGACCCTTCCGTTATCCGTAACTTCTGCATCATTGCGCATATTGACCACGGTAAGTCCACCCTGGCTGACCGCATGCTGCAGGCCACCGGCGTGGTTACTCCGCGCGAGATGAAGGCCCAGTACCTTGACCGCATGGATATCGAGCGTGAGCGCGGTATCACTATTAAGTCCCAGGCTGTTCGTATGCCCTGGGAGGTGGACGGCGTCAACTATGCCCTGAATATGATTGACACCCCCGGTCACGTGGACTTCACCTACGAGGTCTCTCGTTCTCTGGCTGCGTGTGAGGGTGCCCTGCTGCTGGTGGATGCTGCTCAGGGTATTGAGGCTCAGACCCTGGCTAACCTCTACCTGGCTATGGAAAATGACCTGACCATTATTCCGGTGCTCAATAAGATTGACCTTCCGGCAGCCCAGCCCGATAAGTATGCCGAGGAGCTGGCTAACCTGATTGGTGTTGAGCCTGAGGATGTGCTGCGGGTTTCGGGTAAGACCGGTGAGGGTGTACCCGAGCTGCTGGACCGCATCGTTGAGCTACTGCCCGCGCCCGAGGGTCAGGCTGATGCCCCCGCTCGCGCCATGATTTTTGACTCTGTCTACGACTCCTACCGCGGTGTGGTCACCTATGTTCGTGTGGTGGACGGCAAACTGGAACCCCGCCAGAAGATTAAGATGATGTCTACCGGCGCCGAGCACGACCTGCTGGAAATCGGTGTGATTTCTCCCGAGCCCAAGCCGACCGACGGCCTGGGCGTGGGCGAGGTGGGCTACCTGATTACCGGTGTGAAGGACGTCCGCCTGTCCCGCGTGGGTGATACCGTTACCGGTGCCCACAAGCCTGCCGCAGAAGAGCTGGGTGGCTACGAAGACCCCAAGCCCATGGTTTTCTCTGGTCTCTTCCCGATTGACGGCTCTGACTACCCGGCCCTGCGTGACGCCCTCGATAAGCTGCAGCTCAACGACGCCGCCCTGATTTACGAGCCTGAGACCTCTGCGGCTCTAGGCTTTGGTTTCCGCTGTGGCTTCCTGGGCCTGCTTCACCTTGAAATTGTGCGTGAGCGTCTGGAACGCGAGTTCAACCTCGACCTGATTTCTACTGCCCCCAACGTTATCTACGATGTGGTGGCTGAGGACGGCACCGCCCAGCGCGTGACTAACCCCTCCGAGTTCCCCGAGGGTAAGGTCGCTACCATTCGCGAACCGATGGTAGCTTGCACCATCATTGCCCCGAACGAGTTTGTGGGCGCGATTATGGAGCTGTGCCAGTCCCGCCGCGGCACCATGGGCGGCATGGACTACCTTTCCCAGGATCGCGTGGAACTGCGCTACCGCCTGCCCCTGGCCGAAATTGTCTTTGACTTCTTCGACCAGCTCAAGTCCAAGACCCGCGGTTATGCTTCTCTGGACTGGAAGTTTGACGGTGAGGAAGAAGCCGATCTGGTCAAGGTCGATATTCTGCTGCAGGGTGAGAAGGTTGACGCTTTCTCAGCTATTACCCACCGCGATAAGGCCTATTCCTACGGCGTGATGATGACCGGCAAGCTGCGTGAACTGATTCCTCGTCAGCAGTTCGAGGTGCCGATTCAGGCTGCTATTGGCTCTCGCATTATTGCCCGTGAGAATATTCGCGCTATGCGTAAGGACGTTCTCTCTAAGTGCTACGGTGGCGATATTTCGCGTAAGCGTAAGCTGCTGGAGAAGCAGAAGGAAGGTAAGAAGCGTATGAAGATGGTGGGCCGTGTTGAGGTTCCCCAGGAAGCCTTCATCGCTGCCCTGTCTTCCGGTGAAGAAGGTAAGGACAAGGGCAAGAAGTAATGCCAGCCCAGCCCCTGGGCGCTCCAGCCCCTTTGGACGGCAGAATCCCCGCTGATTCTGCCGTCCTCGGCGTTGAGCGCGATTTTTCTCTCTACGTGCACGTGCCCTTTTGCTCGGTACGGTGCGGCTACTGCGACTTCAATACCTACGCCACCGAGGATTTCGGCAACGGGGTGGGTTTGGGTACCTATGCCGAGGACGCCATCGCCGAGTTGCGCTTTGCCCGGCAGGTTTTGCGCGAGTCGGGTGTCGCTGACCGTCCGCTCTACTCTGTCTTTTTTGGCGGGGGCACCCCCACCAAGCTGCCTGCAACTGACCTTGTGAAGATTCTGCGCGAAGCGGTTGAGCTGTTTGGTGTAGAAGAGGGTGCTGAGGTAACGACCGAGGCCAACCCCGACTCGGTGACCCGCGAGGATCTTGAGACGCTGAAGGCCGGTGGCTTTACCCGGGTGTCCTTCGGTATGCAGTCGGTGGTACCTGAGGTGCTTGAGGTGCTTGATCGTACCCACACTCCGGCGAATGTTCCCAAGGTGCTCGCCTGGGCTAAAGAGGTTGGGCTTCAGGTGTCGGTTGATTTGATTTACGGGTCGCCGGGGGAGAGCCTGGCCCAGTGGGAGCAGTCAGTGCGGGCTGCGGTATCGTATGCCCCTGACCATATTTCTGCCTATTCGCTCATCGTTGAAGAGGGTACCAAGCTGGCTGCCCAGATTCGGCGGGGCGATTACACCATGCCCGACGAGGACCTCATGGCGGATATGTACCTGCTGGCTGAGCAGATCTTCAATGAGGCCGGCTACCACTGGTATGAGGTGTCGAACTACGCCAAGTCACCGGAGTACCGTTCCCGCCATAACTATGCCTACTGGCGCAACCAGGACTGGTGGGGAATTGGCCCCGGCGCCCACTCGCATGTGAATGGTACCCGCTGGTGGAACCTCAAACACCCGGTACCCTATGCCAACCGAGTCCGGGCTGGTCAAAGCCCGGCTGCTGCCCGCGAGGTTTTGGGGGAGCAGACCCGTAGGTTTGAGGACATCATGCTACAGGTCAGGGTCATTGACGGCCTAGATATTTCCCGCCTGCTGGAGGGTGGCGATGCTGCCCGAATCGAGGCGTCCCTGAGCTGGCTTGAGGGGCAGGGTTTGATTGACGCCGAGGCGAGAGCGGGCGGACGCGTGCAGCTCACCCTCCAGGGGCGCCTACTGGGCGACGCGGTGACCAGGGAGCTCCTCCCCGATATTGACAGCTAACTTCTCTTGCCCTGCCAGGGGAAACTAAAGGGGGCGGTCTGACTCAGCTGAGTCAGACCGCCCCCTTCATGTTCTAGCAGCCCGGGTGCCTACTTACCGCGGCGAGTGAGCTTGCTGAAAAGACGGGTATTGCCCTTGTACTGGTAGGGGTTGCCGCGGGTTACCTTAATACCGGCAATCAGAGCTGAGATAGCCAGGTAGGTCCAGGCCAGGGCAGCGATGAGGCCGAAGAGCCAGCCGATAGCCGGAATGTTGCTGAGCATAATAGAGACAGCCAGAACCAGGGTGGGCAGCAGGGTGAAGTCGAGAGCTTCACGGGATTCCTGCTCGGTGAAGGGGCCGCGGCCTCGGTAGAGGTAGTAGATGACGGCCGCGGGAATACAACCTAGCACGCCCCCAAAGTGTGCAGCGGTTGCGATATTTCGGTCTGCGCTAACAGACAGGTGTGCAGCGGTTGCAGGTGACCCCTTGTAGGCGGTCGAGGAAGGTGCTGATGCGGTCTTCAAGAATTCTTCTCTTTGAGGTTGAAAGGGCGAATGAGTGATGTGCGGGCTGTGAGCCCATCAAACACAATTTTAGTCAAAGCTAGGGGAGGGCGGTATATGTGAAGCCTACGAATTTATGGGGGAGCAGGACGATATTTGTCACACCGCCTGTACCCGCTTTAGCCTGCGGCCCCGTCAAGGGTGACGAAGTCAATGAGGTGTTCTACCGGCCCTAAGAGACTTGGCTCAAGGTCGGTGTAGGAATTGACCCTCTTGAGAATGGAATCCCAGCCGGCGCGGACGTCCTCGGGGGTCTCTGCCGCTCGGCCGAAACGCCGCAGTATGCCGGTCTTCCAGTCTTCCCCGCGGGGAACTTCGGGCCAGGCCTGTAAGCCCAATACCTGGGGCTTGACGGCCTGCCAGATATCCACAAATGGGTGGCCCACAATCAGCACGTTATCGCGGGCACCGGCCACGGCCATGGCCTCTTGCGTGATGCGCTCTTCCTTACTTCCTGCCACCAGGTGGTCTACCAGAATTCCGAGTTTGCGGTGGGAGGCCGGGCCAAAACCTGCAACTGCTGCGGCGAGATCGTCTACCCCGTGCAGGGGTTCCACCACAATACCCTCAACCCGTAGGTCGTGGCCCCAGACCTTTTCAATGAGCTCGGCATCGTGTACGCCCTCCACCCAGATACGGCTGGACCTGGCCGTCCGTGCTGGAGCGTTCTCCACCGCAACCGACCCCGACCGAGAAACCTGCCGTGTAGCGGTCTTAGGTTTCTGTTGAGGTTTGGTTAGATCAATGCTGCGGCCCTCAAGCAAAAAACCCGGGCCCAGGGGGAAGAACTTGATACGGCCCCGCCGGTCTTCGAGCCCCACTTGAGGGCCGGACGCCGTAGCCCGCAGGGTCACTGCCGCCCCCACAAAGCCGGTGGCGGCGTCCTCTAGCACCATGCCGGGGGCAAGAGGTACCTTGGGCAGGGCAGGACGGTGGGAGGTGAGGTCAGCCTGACCCCAGGTATCGCGGTAGTCCATCGGTGTGTCTCTCACTCTCTCATCCAGGGGCATTAGCCGTCAGCGTACCGAGTTCTGATTCTAGTTCAGTGGTATTAGAGTTAACGGGTAACTTAGCACTCAAGGTCATCAAGTGCTAACCTAGCCCCGCAGACCTCTTCGCCCACCAGGCGAAGACCTATGAGCCCAGGAGGTGCCGTGAACCACCCGAGACGCTTGCAAGTTCTGCAAGCCATCGTCGAAGAATACGTGCACACCCGTGAGCCCGTGGGGTCTAAAACCCTGCTTGAGCGGCATCAGCTGGGGGTTTCCAGCGCCACCGTGCGTAACGATATGGCGGCCCTCGAAGAGCAGGGCCTGATCCAGGCCCCCCACGCCAGTGCCGGGCGGGTGCCCACCGACCGGGGCTACCGCCTTTTCGTTGACCAGATATCGTCCCTACAGCCTCTCTCTGACGCTGAAAAACGGGCGATTCGAACCCTTCTCGATAGCGCCGAAAGCGTTGATGAGATGATGAAGACCAGCGTGCGTCTACTCTCATCGCTCACCCACCAGGTAGCTATGGTGCAGTACCCCACCGGCCCGGCTACCAGCGTGCGCCATATCGAGCTGGTCTCCCTCTCCAGCACCACGGTTCTGCTGATTCTTATTACCGACTCCGGCCAGGTTAACCAGCGCACCCTCACCCTTGCCCACAGCCCCGAAGAGCTTGCAGTAGCCCGCCAGCAGCTCCTTGACCTCTACGCCAACCGTACGCTCGACAGCATAGCCGCAGCACCGGCGTCCGCCCCCGGCAATAACCTGCTCAGCCCCCTCACCGAGGCCCTGCACCTACTCGCCGCCCAGGGTGCCTCTTCTCAGGTGCTGATTGCGGGCACCTCCTACCTTGCCGCCTCGACCGTAGACTTTAGAGGTAGCATCGCCCCGGTGCTCGATGCCCTAGAAGAGCAGGTTGTGCTGCTCAAACTACTCACCGACCTAGACCACGATGAACGCGGATTTGCCGTGAGTATCGGCTCTGAGAACCGCAGCGAATCCCTGGCCGAAACCTCGGTCGTCGCCAGTAGCTACGGGCCCGGGGGAGCTGCCCACGTGGGAGTCGTTGGCCCCACCCGCATGGACTACACCAGCACCGTCTCCAAGGTCAACGCCGTAGCCCGCTACCTATCCAAGATTTTGGGCCAGGCCTAGCCCTGCGCCTACCCCCTTTAAACCAGCCCATCGAAAGAGAGAACCAGTGAGCAGTCACTACGAAACCCTCGGCGTCTCACGCGATGCCAGCCCCGAAGAAATCAAGAAGGCCTACCGTAAGAAGGCCCGCCAGTTGCACCCCGACATCAACCCTTCGGAAGAAGCTGCCGAGGAGTTCAAGCGCGTCTCCCTCGCCCACGATGTGCTCTCTGACCCCGAAAAGCGCCGCATCTACGACCAGACCGGCAACGAAAACGGCACCGCCGGTGGCTTCGGTGCAGGAGCAGGCGGCTTCGGCGGGGGCTTTGGCGGCTTCCAAGATATCTTCGATACCTTCTTCAACTCTGCCCCGCGCGGCCCCCAGAGCCGCGTCCGCCAGGGCCAGGACGCCCTCATCAACGTCAAGATCGACCTCAAAGATGCCGTCTTCGGCACCAACAAGCCCATCACCGTTGATACCGCCGTTACCTGTGACCTCTGCAAGGGCGAAGGAACCGCCGAGGGCACCCACCCCGAAACCTGCGACACCTGCCACGGCCAGGGCTACATGCAGCGCCAGGTCCAGTCAATTCTGGGCACCGTCGTGCAGCCCGTTGAGTGCCCCACCTGCCGCGGGTTCGGCACCGTCATCAAGCACCCCTGCGCTGAATGCTACGGCGAAGGCCGCGTGCGGGAACGCAAGCCCCTCACCATCAAAATTCCCGCCGGCGTCACCAATGGCGCCCGCATCCGCCTGGCAGGCCAGGGTGAAGCCGGTACCGCAGGCGGCCCCAACGGCGACCTCTACGTTGAGCTGCGCGTCAACCCCGACCCCACCTTCAGCCGCGACGGCGATGACCTGGTTGCCACCGTTGGTGTGCCCATGACCGCCGCCGCCCTGGGCACCACTATTACCCTGGAAACCTTTGACGGCCCCCAGAAGGTGCAGATTCCCACCGGAACCCAGTCAGGTGACGTGGTCACTCTCAAGGACCTGGGCGTCACCCACCTGCGCGGCGGCGGCCGCGGCGATATCCGTGTGCAGATTGAGGTACGTACCCCCACCGACCTCACCGAGGAGCAGAAGAACCTGCTCAAGCAGTTCTCCGAGCTTCGCGGCGAAGACCTGCAGGTTAGCGAAACCGTCACCCATAAGCAGGGCGGCTTCTTCTCCCGCCTCAAAGACCACCTCAAATAGGACGATCCCATGAGCAACGCTGTCTACTACATCGAACCTGACGAGCTGGCTGCCCTGACGCCAGGTGCCACCCTGCACCTGACCGGCGACGAGGGGCACCACGCCCTCGTTAAACGTCCGGAGCTCGGGGAAGGGCTCGACGTAGTAGACGGTGAGGGCAACCGCGCTATCACCCGGGTTACTGAGCTGGGTCAGGACGGCCCCGTGCTTGAGGTCCTCGAGCTCACCGAAGATACGGTGGGGGTAGAGATATACCTTGTGCAGGCCCTGGCTAAGGGGGATAGGGATATCCAGGCCATTGAGATGGCCACCGAGCTGGGTGCCCACGGTATTGTGCCCTGGAGCGCCGACCGGTCTATTGTGCGCTGGAAGATGGAGCGGGCCGTCAAAGCACGGGCAAAGTGGCAGAATACGGTGCGGGCAGCAGCTAAGCAGTCCCGCCGGGCCCTGCTTCCCCCGGTCTACGAGCAGCACTCAACCGCAGATTTAGCCGACCTTGCCCACGAGCTGGGGGAGGACGGCCTCTTCCTGGTTCTCCACGAGCAGGCAGACTACCGTCTCACCCAAGCACTTGAGCGGCACCTGACCGATCGGGTGAAAGAGGTCTACTTCATCGTGGGCCCCGAAGGCGGTATCAGCCCCCGAGAACTCGACCTGCTCGCAGAAGCCGGGGCCCACACGGTACTGCTTGGCCCAGAAATCCTCCGCAGTTCTACCGCCGGTGCAGCCGCTATTTCTGCCCTCAACGTTGCGCTAGGACGCTGGTAAACCCCGTTCTGCTACAGGTAAAGTAAGAACTACCGTGTACGCTTTGTATTTCAAGGAGCTCTGACAGCCCGCACGGGCATCTATGACTACCTCATCTACGGCTAGCAGCCGCCCCCTCTCTGTTGCCCGCGCCTTCTCCTTCCGGTCAACCGAAGAGATGGTCGCGGTGCTTGGTCCCCACGACGGAAATATCACCCTGATTGAGCAGGCTTTCCCCGGGCTCACCATTCGCCCCAAGGGGCTAGACGTCATCGTTACCGGCCCCTCAGAAACCGTAGCCACCACCGTCCGTCTGCTGGCTGAACTCACCATTTTGGTAGAGAACGACACCCAGGTCACCGGCGAGGTGGTCAAGCGCATCATGGGCATGATGACCGCCAGCCTCTCCCACCCAGCTACCGCGATTAGCCAGAATATTCTGAGCTCCCGGGGCAAGAATATTCGCCCGAAGACCATTAATCAGAAGTCCTATGTCGATGCTATCGATGCCAACACCGTGGTCTTTGGCATCGGCCCGGCAGGTACCGGTAAGACCTACCTGGCCATGGCCAAGGCGGTACAGGCCCTCCAGTCAAAGGAAGTCAACCGCATCATTCTGACCCGCCCCGCTGTTGAAGCTGGCGAGCGCCTAGGCTTCCTACCCGGGTCGTTGAACGAGAAGATTGACCCCTATCTACGCCCGCTCTACGATGCGCTGCACGACATGATGGACCCCGAGACCATTCCCCGCCTGATGGAGGCCGGGACCATTGAGGTGGCGCCCCTGGCCTATATGCGCGGTCGTACCCTGAACGACGCTTTTATTATTTTGGACGAAGCGCAGAACACTACGGTGGAGCAGATGAAGATGTTCCTGACCCGTTTGGGCTTTGGGTCGAAGATGGTGATTACCGGTGACGTCACCCAGGTGGACCTGCCCGGTGGTCAGGCCTCAGGTCTGAAGCAGATTCGTCAGATTCTTGAGGGTATTGACGATATCCATTTCGCGGTTCTGCAGGCTGAGGACGTGGTACGCCACTCCCTGGTCTCGGATATTGTAAGTGCCTACGATAAGTGGGACGATGCCAAGACCTCGATGGAGCACCGCCGCAATCGCAAGGTCAAGCGCCAGACCATTGAGGCTGCGGCCGAAAAGCTGCTGCAGCAGTCAGGTATTGATGTAACCCCCGAAGAGAAGGCCTAGCCCTGTGAATATTGAGTTTGATATTGAAGAGCCCGGCGCAGAGGCGAGCGACTTTGTGCGTGAGTCTTTTGAGGCTGTTGATACCGGTGTGCTGGAGAAGCTTGTAGCCCATGCCTTTGCCCATATGAAGGTCTCGCCTGAGACTGAGCTGTCTATCGCTATTGTGGGCGAAAGCGAAATGGAGCGCATCCACATCGATTGGATGGACCTGCCCGGCCCCACCGACGTGATGAGCTTCCCCATGGACGAGCTCACCCCCGGCACCGACGACCAGCCGGCCACCGGCGTCCTCGGTGATATTGTCCTGTGCCCGCCCGTTGCCGCCCGTCAGGGGGCGGACGCCGGCCACAGCACCCTCGATGAGCTCTGCCTACTCACCACCCACGGCATCCTGCACTGCCTGGGCTATGACCATGCCACGGCGGAAGAAGAGGCTGAAATGTTCGGTATTCAGCGCACCATTCTTGAAGAGTTTCTGGGGCGCCCGGCACCTGTAGAGACGAGGCACTAACCGGTGCTTTCTTCTGCTTTGCTGGCCTGTGCCGTCCTACTCTTAGTATTAGTGGGCTACCTGCTCACCGCCGTTGAGTCGTCCTACACCTACCTGCCCCGCTCTGAGGCCCAGCGCCTGGGGGAGGAGCCCGAGAACAAGAGCATTCGGGCTATTCTCACTGACCCCGAGCCCTACTTCCGGTCCCTGCGTATCTGGCGGGTTCTGGCTGAGGTGTCTTCGGTCGTCTGTTTCTTCCTGCTGGTCCACGACCTTTTCAGCCGCACCTGGGTGAGTGTCCTGGTCACCCTGCTGGTCATGACCGTTGTGGTCTTTGCCTTCTTCGGGGTTGCCCCCCGCCTGGTGGGCCGCACCAAGCACACCCAGGTCTTCTCGGCGATGGCCGGGGTAGTTTACGGGCTGGGCGTGCTCACCCGTCCCTTCTCGTCCGCTCTCACCGCCCTGTCCCGCAAGGTCAGCCCTAAGGACTCCGAGCAGGTGACCGGCATTTTCACTGAAGATGAGATTCTTGAGTTCGTTGACCGCGCAAGTTCTTCTGAGGCTATCGAAGACGACGAGGCAGAGATGGTTCAGTCCATCTTTGAACTCGATGAGACCCGCATCCGCTCAATTATGGTGCCGCGTGCCGATATGGTGACGGTTGACGTGACCGAAAGCCTGGACGACGCTATCTCCCTCTTCCTGCGGTCGGGCTACTCCCGCGTGCCGGTACTGGGGGAGTCCTTTGACGATGTGCGTGGCATGCTCTACCTCAAGGACGCCCTGGCCGCCTCACGCGAGGCAGGGGCAGACCTTACAAGCCTGGGTATTACCTCTTTGATGCGCCCGGTCCGCTATGAGCCAGAATCCAAGCGCGTGATGGATCTGCTCAAGGAAATGCAGCGTGAATCTACCCACGTCGCTGTGGTCGTTGATGAGTACGGCGGAACCGCCGGTCTTGTAACCCTAGAAGATCTCATTGAAGAACTGGTCGGCGATATCTCTGACGAGTACGACAACGAGAAGCCTGAAATTACTCTGCAAGAGGACGGCACCTTCAAGATTAGTTCCCGCCTGAGCATCTGGGAGCTGGGCGAGCTCTTCGGCCTAGAACTTGATGATGAGGACGTCGATACGGTCGGCGGTCTGCTAGCTAAACACCTGGGTCGGGTACCGATTATCGGCAGCGAAGTTGTTGTTGAGGGTATTCACATTAAGGCTATTGGTTCTCGTGGGCGCCGCAATAAGATTGGCACGCTCTCTGTTTGGGCGGACCCTGCGTCGCAACACCCTGTAAAGTAAAGCCAAGACATTACTTAATCCCATCATTGGAGTATCTGCATGGAGTTTGCTTCCTTCCCCGACGACTACACTGCGGGCTTTGCCGTTCTGGTAGGCCGCCCCAACGCCGGTAAGTCAACCCTCACCAATGCGCTGGTCGGGCAGAAGGTCGCTATTACCTCCAACCGCCCGCAGACTACCCGCCACACCATCCGCGGTATTGTGCACCGTGAGGACTTCCAGCTGGTGCTGGTTGATACTCCCGGCCTGCACCGCCCCCGTACCCTGCTGGGTGAGCGTCTGAACGACATGGTGGCTCAGACTCTCTCTGAGGTCGACGTCATTGGTTTCTGCATTCCTGCCGACGAAAAAATCGGCCCCGGGGACCGCTACATTGCGCAGCAGCTGGCTGCCTCGGGCAACAAGCCCATCGTCGCTATCGTCACCAAGGCCGATAAGGTGGGCCATGAGCAGCTGACCGAGCAGCTTCTTGCCGTTTCGGCGCTGGGCGATGAGATTATGAGCGCTGAGCGGGCTGCCCGCCAGCAGCGCCGCGAACGTCAGGAACGCAAGAAGAAAGGGGAGGAGCTTCCCTTCCGTAAGGGTAGCGGCCCGGCCGCTACCCGTGAGAAGGGTAAGGCTGCGCCTGCTCCCGTTAATGACGGCCGTGGCGGCTGGGCAGATATCATCCCGGTTTCTGCGGTCAAGGACTACCAGGTAGAAGAGGTCGCGAAGCTCCTTTCTTCCTACCTGCCTGACTCACCCCCTCTGTACCCCACCGGCGAGCTGACCGACGAGCCTGAGGCCACCCTGGTAGCTGAGCTGGTGCGAGAAGCGGCTCTGGAAGGCGTGCAGGACGAACTGCCCCACTCGGTAGCCGTCACCGTTGAAGAAATGGAACTGCGCGAGGGCCGTAGCAAGGAGAACCCCCTACTCGATATTCACGTGAATCTCTTTGTGGAGCGCGACTCCCAAAAAGGAATTATTATCGGTAAGCGGGGAGCTCGCCTGAAAGAAATCGGTCAAACTGCCCGTAAGAACATCGAGGCTCTGCTCGGCACCAAGGTCTTCCTCTCCATTCACGTGAAGGTTGCCAAGGACTGGCAGCGCGACCCCCGTGCTCTGGGCAAGCTGGGCTTCTAAGTTTTCTCCTCTGACCAGGAGTTTCCTCCCAGCCTTACCCCCTAAGCTGGGCTGAAGAAAATCGGTCACCCCCGTACCGTAGACGAATCGGAGATACCTTTTATGGCGCCACAGGGTCAGCCCCCGCAGCGAGTTGTTACGCCCTTGGGGCGTCATATGAGCAACCAACCGCTTAAGTCCCAGCGGGTCAAGTGGATAGCGCTCTCGTGCGTTGCCCTTCTCGCTATGGTGGTTGCTTTTAGCGGTTTTGCCCTGGTGCGTTTGCGCAGCAACGTACAGACCGCCGAGATAAACATTGGTGAGCTCTCGTCGAACCTTGCCAGTGGCCCACTCGACATTCTCGTGATTGGCTCCGATACCCGTGCGGGTAGCAATGGCGCCTACGGCACAGCTGAGGACGCCGCCTCCGGGGCGCGCTCCGATGTGATGATGCTGGTTCAGGTGAGCGAAGACCGTTCTAACGTCAACGTCATATCTTTCCCTCGCGACCTGATGGTCGATATTCCTAAGTGCACGGATGCCGAAACAGGTGAGGTCTACCCGGCTACCACCGAAACCCAGATTAATGAATCCCTCGAACGCGGTGGCCCCGGCTGTACCGTAGCCACGATTAGCAACCTCACCGGCATAGCTATTGACCACTTTATGCTGGTAGATTTTAACGCCGTTAAGGCTCTGTCGAGTGTCGTGGGCGGCGTTGAGGTCTGTGTGACCGAGCCGATTGACGACACCTACAGCGGGCTCAAGCTCCCCGCCGGCACTTCAAGCGTTGAGGGCGAACAGGCACTGGCCTTCCTACGTTCTCGCCATGGCTTTGGCGACGGTAGCGACACCGCCCGTATCCAGGCCCAGCAGAGCTTCCTTGCCTCCCTGCTCCGGAAGGTCCAGGCTGAGGGCACTCTCACCAACCCGGCAATGCTGCTCAACATTGCTGAGGCTATTACCCAGAATGTCACTATCGATAAGGAACTAACTAACCTGGGTAACCTGGTGAGCATCGGAACTATCTTTGCCAAGGTTGATCTGAGCAAGGTTGTCTTTGCAACCGTCCCCAACGAACCCTATATCTACGATGCAAATAAGCTCCAGCTATCGGCCGATTCAGAAGCTTTCTTTACGAAGCTTCAAAATGATGAATCCCTCGTCGAGCCTGCTGCCACTGCCTCTGCTAGCGCGAGTGAATCGTCCGCCCCGGCTGCTGAACTGACCTATTCGCTGGGTGTGAGCGTTACCGATGCCACCGGTGTTGAGGACCGTGCTGAAGAACTGGCTCCCAAGATTGAGCAGGCTGGCTTCACCTCGGTGACAACCACCACCACCGATGCGGTCTACACCGAGTCGGCAATTTACTACCCCTACGGTTATGAGGCCGAAGCTCAGGCTATTGCCGATCTCTTCGGTATAACCTCCCTGACTCCCTCGGACCAGTACGTGGGAATTGCCGTTGTTCTGGGATCAGACCTGGCTGAGAGCGACACCATTGAAGCCCCCCAATCTGAGATTGCAGCGGGTGCTACCGGCCAGACCGCCGATCAGGTGACCTGCCAGCAGTCTTTCAGCTACTAAGCACCCACAGCGGTTCCAAATAGTGGACGGGCGGTGGCAGGTTCTGCCGCCGCCCGTCTCTGCGTGGTACCGTGACAGTATGAGTGAGATGACACTGGTACTCCTTATCTGCCGTATCGAAGCGCCCCGGGTGTAGCTTCGATACGGGTCAGTGCTACCCGGGACGATACCCCTTCCTCACCGATCTCAACATCTAAGGTCATTACGATGAAAAACTTTCAGAAGCCCTCACCCATGCCCGTGCACAAGTACGTGCCATTTGACCAGCAGATTCAGGTTTCTTTGCCCGACCGCACCTGGCCTAATAAGACCATGACCAAGGCCCCCCGCTGGTGCGCTGTTGACCTGCGTGACGGCAATCAGGCCCTGATTGACCCCATGGACACCGAGCGCAAGCTGGCCATGTTCAAGCTCTTGGTCAAGATGGGCTACAAGGAAATCGAGGTTGGCTTCCCCTCAGCTTCAGCCACCGATTTTAACTTCGTGCGCACCCTCATCGAAGAGGGTCATATTCCCAATGACGTCACCATTCAGGTGCTGGTGCAGTGCCGTGAGCACCTGATTCAGAAGACTTTTGAGGCTATCGACGGGGCTCCCAAGGCTATCGTCCACTTCTACAACTCCACCTCTGTGCTGCAGCGTCGTGTGGTTTTCAACCAGGACCAGGACGGTATCTTGGATATCGCCCTCACCGGAGCCCGTCTCTGTAAGAAGTACGAAGAACAGCTGGCTGGCGACACCAAGATTACCTACGAGTACTCACCGGAGTCCTTCACCGGTACCGAGCTGGAATACGCGGTGCGGGTCTGCAATGCTGTGACCGATGAGCTGGGTATTGGCGAGGGCAACGAGGTTATTATCAACCTCCCGGCCACTGTCGAAATGGCTACCCCGAACGTGTATGCCGACTCTGTAGAGTGGGTCAGCCGCAACCTGACCAACCGGGAGCACGTCATCCTCTCCCTGCATCCCCACAACGACCGGGGCACCGGTGTGGCTGCAGCTGAGCTGGGCTACCTGGCCGGTGCAGACCGTATCGAGGGCTGTCTCTTTGGCAATGGCGAGCGCACCGGTAACGTTGACCTGATTACCCTGGGCCTGAACATGTACACCCAGGGTATCGACCCCGAAATTGATTTCTCCGACATCGACGAGATTCGCAGAACCGTTGAGTACTGCAACCAGCTATCCGTTCATGAGCGTTCCCCCTACGGTGGCGACCTGGTCTTCACCGCCTTCTCAGGCTCACACCAGGACGCCATCAAGAAGGGCTTCGAGCGTATGGAGAAGGACGCTGCTGAGCAGGGTAAGAGCGTCGATGATTTAGTATGGGCTGTTCCTTACCTGCCCATTGATCCCAAGGATCTGGGCCGTACCTACGAGGCTGTGATTCGTGTGAACTCCCAGTCGGGCAAGGGCGGGGTGGCTTACCTGCTCAAGAAGGACTTTGGGCTCGATTTGCCCAAGCGCGCTCAGCAGGAGTTCTCTGCTATTGTGCAGGCTCAGACCGATGCCCAGGGTGGCGAGGTTGAGAGCAAGGCCCTGTGGGATATTTTTGCCGATGAGTACCTGCCGAGCAGGGAGGCGGAAGCCCGCTGGGGTAAGTACCGCATTGAATCGCTCTCTATTGACTCTGAGGAGCACGGCGAGACCACTATGCGGGTTGGCCTGAATATTGCTGGTCATACCTACAACCGAGTGGGTCAGGGTAGCGGCCCTATCGAGGCGCTACAGTCGATTTTGGCCAAGGAGGGCGTGGACGTCCGCGTGCTCGACTACTCGGAGCACACCCTGGCTTCTGCGGCGAGCGCCCAGGCGGCCTCATACATTGAGGCAGCGGTGGGGAACCGGGTGCTGTGGGGTGTCGGTATCGACAGCTCGACCACTCGTGCCTCACTCAAGGCTATGATTTCAGCGGTGAACCGCGCACTGCGTGACTCTGCTGAGTAGAGCATAAGCGTGGGCCGTACCGGGACTTCCGGTACGGCCCATCTTCTGACAGTGCCCCGTATAACAGGTCAGGGTAGAGACCTGGCACACTGAATGTGGGAGAATAAAGACGTGACTTCAGCGCTATCTACGACTAAGACCATTCGTGATAGCGCTATTGTTTTACGCACCCAAGATTTGGGGGAGCACGATCGCATTATCATCCTTGCTACCCGGCAGCGGGGGATTCTGCACGCAGTAGCCAGGGGAGTGCGCAAGAGTAGCTCAAAGATTGGTGCCCGGCTCGAGCCCTTCATGCTGGTCGATATTTCGGCTGCCCCCGGTAAAAAACTCGCTACGATTTCTCAGGTTGTTACCCGCCGCGCCTATTTGGGGCCGATTATCAACGACTACACCCGTTACACGGTCGCAGCTGTCTTAGCCGAGGTGGCAGAACAACTGCTCAACCACGAACAAGAGCGCCTAGAGGAGCAGTTCACGCTATTAGCCGGCGCCCTCTCAGCCCTAGCGCGGGGCACCTACCCGCCCCACCGCGTCCTTGACTCCTACCTGCTACGAGCCCTGCACAGGGCGGGCTGGAGCATGGCCATTGGCGCCTGTGCCGCCTGCGGTAGCCTGGATGACCTCACCTATTTTTCCCCCTCCCTGGGGGTGCTGTGTACCGGGTGCGCGCGTACCGGGGACTTCCCTCAGCTCAGCCCACTGGCTCCTGAAGAACCTGCCTATTTAGCGGCTCTGGCCACCGGCGACTGGCCCGGCATTTTGAGCGAGCACCCGCCCGCGCTCCGGCAGCGGGCAGAACGGCATATCATGGACTATGTGCAGTGGCAGCTTGAGCGGCCGCTCAAAACTCTGACCACCCTAGAGAAGGAAATCTAGTAGATGACACCGGTGAAGCCCTACAGCCACCCCAGCGGCGCCGTAGCTCCTGCGATTCCGAGCAAGTTCGTGCCCCAGCACGTGGCCGTGGTGATGGACGGCAATGGACGCTGGGCGAATGAACGCGGCCTACCCCGCAATGAGGGCCACCGAGCCGGTGAAGCAGCCCTGCTCGATGTGGTGGCTGGTGCTATCGAAATGGGTATTCCCTATGTTTCTGCCTACGCTTTTTCAACCGAGAACTGGCGTCGTAGCCCCGACGAGGTCGCCTTCCTCATGCGGTTCTCCTCTGAGGTTCTAGAACGTCAGCTAGAGACCCTCAAGAGCTGGGGGGTTCGCATCCGCTGGGCTGGCCGTCGGCCCAAGCTCTGGAAGTCGGTTATCAAGCTGCTCGAAAAGTGCGAAGAAGAAACTAGGCACAACACCCTGTGTACCTTGACCATGTGCGTCAACTACGGTGGTAGGGCAGAAATTGCGGACGCCGCAGCCCTGATTGCGGAGGACGTCGCAGCCGGGCGCCTCAAGCCCAAGCACGTCAACGAAAAAATCTTCCAGAAATACCTCGACGAGCCTGACCTGCCCGACGTTGATCTTTTCCTCCGAACCTCTGGTGAACAGCGTTTCTCTAACTTCCTTCTCTGGCAAAGTGCCTATGCCGAGATGGTCTTTATGAACGTGCTCTGGCCCGATGTTGACCGTACGGTACTGTGGCAGGCGGTAGAAGAATATGCCCTCCGCGACCGCCGCTACGGCGGGGCCGTTGATAAGGTGACTCAACCCTAAGTTTCCTCCCATACTAGGCGAAAGCCGCGGCTGAAAGGGGTCCGATATGCGGATCTACCCAACCCTGTTCAAACTCTTCTTCAAACCCATGGACGCCGAGAAGGCGCACCATGTGGGCATGTGGGGGGTGCAGACCCTTCGCCGCACCGGTATTTCTCGCCTGGGGGGCCGTTACTTTGCGCCGCACCCGTCACTGGCTACCGAGGTCATGGGCCTGACCTTCCCCTCGCCTTTCGGTGTTGCCGCTGGTTTTGATAAGGGCGGTAAAGCGATTCCGGCGCTAGGTAACCTGGGCTTTGGGCACATTGAAATCGGTACGATTACCGGCCAGGCTCAGCCGGGCAACCCCCAGCCCCGTCTTTTCCGTCTGGTAGATGACAAGGCCATTATTAATCGCATGGGCTTCAATAACGATGGTGCGGCAGCAGCTGGGCCCCGTGTTGCTGCCGCCCGCGCGGACCTTGAAGCCGAATATCGGGGTAAGGTACGCCCCGTCATTGGTGTCAATATCGGTAAAACCAAGGTGGTAGCCCTTAAGGACGCCATCGAGGACTACTTGGTGAGCACTCGGGTGCTTGCGCCCCAGGCTGACTATCTGGCTGTGAATGTCAGCTCACCGAATACTCCGGGTCTGCGTGACCTTCAGGCGATTGAGACTCTTGAACCTCTACTTGAGGCTGTACGTGCTGAAGCCGACCGCGTTGTGCAGGGGCGCCGCGTGCCCCTGGTCGTGAAGATTGCTCCTGATCTGGCCGATGAAGATATTAAGGACGTTGCCGCGATGGCTCTGCGTCTGGGGCTAGATGGCATTATTGCCACGAACACCACGATTGCTCGTGAAGGGCTGGGCCTGGTTAGCCCTCAAGCTAAGGTTGAGGAAATTGGCGCGGGTGGACTCTCGGGCGAGCCCCTCAAGAAGCGTTCACTTGAGGTTCTCCGTCTGCTGAAAGCTGAGGTAGGCGACCAACTGGCTCTTATCTCGGTAGGTGGCGTTACCACTGCTCAGGACGTCGCCGACCGTCTGGATGCGGGCGCCAATCTAGTGCAGGGTTATTCTGCATTTATCTACGAAGGCCCACTCTGGGCAGCTCATGTCAATCGGGGACTGTTGAAATTGCGGAAAACCCGCTAGACTAGACACGTGAGATCATGACACAAAGGGGCGCTACCTCTCTAAAGAGGTAGCGCCCCTTTGAATTTAAGGTTGAAAGCTAGCGGATTTACTCCGTCGTGGCCTTACTTGGGGTATTCGCCGCGCTTAACCTGAGGCTTGGGCAGGCGGAAACGGCGAATCATCATGACGCGGTTGAAGGCGTAGAAGCCGGAGCGGGGCTCAATGGAGCCAAACTTTTCGGTCAACTTCTTCTTGAGCCCGCGCCACATAATCATGTAGTCGATGACCCAGAGTAGAATCATGCCCCACATCAGCAAGATGGTGTACTGCTGCATGCTGGGGGAGAAAAGGCCCACGATAAAGACAGCCAGAATAACGATGATCATGATGTCGCCTACGTTGAAGCGGGCATCAACGTAGTCACGGATGTAGCGGCGCTGGGGGCCACGATCGTTGGCGGGCAGGTAGCGCTCATCGCCGGTTTGCAGGGCCTGCTGTTGCTTTGCCCGGAACTCGCGGTCAGCTTCACGCTGGGCGTCCTTTGCAGCCTTGCGGTCTGCGGGAACCAGGGGAGTGCGGCGGGCAGCTTCACGTTCTTTACGGGAAGGGGTAGGACGTCCCTTGGGCGCGGTGTACCCCGGCTGAGTGGTTTCAGGGGTTTCGTTTGCTACCGGGGTAGCGTCGGCAACCACAGAACCAGCATTTTCTGATGATTTCTTATTACGACCAAACACCCCTTAAGAATAACCAAGTTCGTGCGTAGATATACAGTCAGAGCGTATTCTGAGATGTATGACAACACACGATTTTGATTTTTCTACCCGCCCGGCTCTAGCAACCTACATCGAAGAGAACTTTGAGACTCAGCTTGAACATCTAGCTGAGCTCGTGGCTATCCCTTCTGTTGCCTGGGAGTCTTTTGACCTCACCGAAGTGCAGCGTAGCGCTGAAAAGGTGAAGAGCCTGGCTGAGGAAGCCGGTTTTGAAAGCGTTGAGATTCTCTCAGCGTCCTACGGGGAAGGCCAGCAGGGTATGCCTGCGGTCGTAGCTCACTCACCGGCAGCACCTGGCTTCCCCACCTTCTTGCTCTATGCCCACCACGATGTGCAGCCAGCTGGCGACCGCTCCCTCTGGGAGACCGAGCCTTTTGTCGCCACTCGCAAGGGTGATCGCCTCTATGGCCGCGGAGCTGCGGACGACAAAGCTGGTGTCATTGCCCATCTGGCCGCTTTTAAGGCTGCGCGTGAAGTATTGGGCGACGACTTTAAGGTTGGCGTCACCATCTTTATCGAGGGCGAGGAAGAGGCTGGTTCACCCAGCTTTGATAGCTTCCTGCATACCTACCGCGACAAGCTTGCTGGCGACTACATCGTTGTAGCAGACTCAGCTAACTGGAAAACCGGCGTACCTGCTCTTACCGCGGGCCTGCGTGGTGTAGCAAGCGGTGATATTTCTGTACGCGTGAGCAGCCACTCAGTTCACTCCGGCATGTTTGGCGGCCCCCTGCTGGACGCCAACACCGTCCTTATCCAGCTACTCGCCACCCTGCACGATACTCAAGGTTCAGTTGCAGTTGAAGGTTTGGTTACTGCACCTGAACCTGACGTTGAATACCCTGAGGTCGATTTCCGCACCGATTCTGGCATTCTCGACAGCATGAAGCTGGCAGGTCAGGGTTCTATCTCCTCCCGCCTCTGGTCCCAGCCCGCTATCTCCGTCATCGGCATGGACATCACCTCGGTTGCCGAGTCCTCAAACACCATTGCTGCCACAGCCAAGGCGCGCATCAGCGTCCGCCTGGCTCCCGGCCAGAATCCCGCCGCAGCCCACCAGGCACTTGCCGAGCACTTCGCCCGCCACAACCATCACGGGGCAGAGGTGACCTACCATGCCGAAGACTCCGGTCAGCCCTACCAGGCCGACCTTTCTGGCAGTGGCGCCCAGCTAGCCCTGGCAGCGCTGGGGGAGGCCTGGGGAGTTGAGCCTGTCACCACCGGCATGGGCGGGTCCATCCCCTTCATTGCGACCCTCACCGAGGTCTACCCCGAGGCCCACATTCTGATTACCGGCATCGAAGACCCCGATACCCGCGCCCACAGCGCCAACGAGTCCCTCTTCATCCCCGACTTCCAGAAGGCAATCCTTGCTGAAGCCCTCATGCTGGCGGCAGCTCACACCGCCAACTAGGAATTCACTTGACTGCGAACATCTCGCGCCCCGTACCCAAGAGGCGTAAGATTGACATCAAAACACCCCACGAAAGGATTGCTTATGTCTGAGGCAGTACTCGAAGATCTCCCCACCCACGGCGTTAACCTCACCGAGGTTG
This sequence comes from Rothia sp. 11273D007AR, assembly GCF_053547255.1. Classification (NCBI taxonomy): domain Bacteria; kingdom Bacillati; phylum Actinomycetota; class Actinomycetes; order Micrococcales; family Micrococcaceae; genus Rothia; species Rothia sp. 11273D007AR. Next base: position 85,338 of record NZ_JBPPWJ010000011.1, read on the forward strand.
CAGCCGGTAAGGTTCGTTCCCTGCTTGAGCAGGAAGGACGCACCGACCTGCGCCTGCGCATCGCCGTGCAGCCCGGCGGTTGTTCAGGCCTGATTTACCAGCTCTACTTCGACGAGCGCGTGCTCGACGGTGACGCCGTCCGCGACTTCGACGGTGTAGAAGTCATCGTTGATCGTATGAGTGTTCCTTATCTCGAAGGTTCAACCATCGACTTCGAAGACACCATTCAGAAGCAGGGGTTCTCCATCGATAACCCCAACGCCCAGGGCTCCTGCGCCTGTGGAGATTCCTTCCACTAAGCGTTCGCCCAGCCCGCTTCACAGGTGGGGGTATGCTCCGGCATACCCCCACTTTTCTGTTTCAGCCCGCCCAAACATGAAATACTTATGTAATGACACGTCAGTTCATTGACAGGTTGTCACCAGAAACGCCCGTTTGAGGGTAAGCTCGTATTGAAAGAATTAACACCTGGGTTAATGCTGTCCACACACAGCACCAGGTGACACGCACATCGCTACAGGAAGGGCCGTCTGTGAGTTCGCAGCATCGAACCAGCAGCAAGGGGCTTAAGGGCAAGGCAGTAGCCGCTGCCACAGCCGTTTCAGCGCTGCTCTTGACCGGTTGTTCAGAACAGGCATCAGTGGGCTGGCTGCCCACTCAGCGTGGTGTAACCGATAACGCCGATACCATCATGGACCTCTGGATTGGTACATGGATCGCTGCGTTGGCTGTAGGTCTTGTGACCTGGGGCCTCATGCTTTGGTGCATCATCGCCTACCGCCGTCGCAAGTACGAAACCGGCTACCCCCGCCAGGTGAGCTACCACGCTCCGCTGGAAATTTTCTACACCGCTATCCCGATCATCCTGATCGTCAGCTTCTTCACCTTCTCAGACCGTGCCGAGCGCGAAATCACCGCTCCCAAGTCTGAAACCGCCGATGTCACCATCGAGGTTTACGGTAAGCAGTGGGCATGGGACTTCAACTACCTCGACGAAAACGTCTACTTCGCCGGCGTCCAGGCTCGCCTCGACAAGGAAGGCAAGGAAGGCGTTGAGGAAACCCTCCCCACCCTTTACCTGCCGGTCAACTCAACCGTAGACCTGCAGCTCAAATCCCGTGACGTCATCCACTCCTTCTGGGTTCCCGCCTTCCTCGAGAAGCGCGACACCATTCCCGGCATGACCAACCACATGTACTTCACCACCGGTTCCGAGCCCGCTCGCTACCAGGGTAAGTGCGCCGAGCTCTGCGGTGAGTACCACTCAGAGATGCTCTTCAACGTTGAAGTTGTCAGCCAGGAAGACTACGATGCCTACATCCAGTCACTGGAAGATGAAGGCAACATTGGCCGTCTGGGTGACGAGTACAACCGTAACCCCAACATGAACACCAACAACTAAGAGGTAACCCGTGACTACTCTTGAGTATTCAGCTGAGACAACCGGTAGCGTTGTCCCGCGGGTGGTTCCTAAGTCCAAGGGACGAATCATCGTCAACTGGCTGACTTCCACCGACCACAAGACCATCGGGTACATGTACCTGATCGCCGCGTTTATTTTCTTCTGCTTTGCCGGTGTCATGGCTCTGCTTATGCGCCTGGAGCTCTTCACCCCCGGTATGCAGTTCCTCGAAACCAAGGAACAGTTCAACCAGCTCTTCACCATGCACGGCACCCTGATGCTGCTCATGTTTGGTACCCCGCTGTTCACCGGTTTCGCTAACGTCCTGGTACCCCTGCAGATTGGTGCACCCGACGTTGCCTTCCCCCGTCTGAACTCCCTGGCCTTCTGGTTCTTCCTGTTCGGCTCACTGGTAGCCATCGCTGGCTTCCTTACCCCCCAGGGTGCAGCTTCCTTCGGCTGGTTCGCTTACGCTCCGCTGAACAGCACCACCTACAGCCCCTCTGTCGGTGGTGACCTCTGGATCTTCGGTCTGGCTCTTCAGGGCTTCGGCACCATCATGGGTGGCGTCAACTTCCTGACCACTATCCTCTGCATGCGTGCCCCCGGCATGACCATGTGGCGTATGTCGGTCTTCACCTGGACCACCCTGATCACCGCAATCCTGATCATCATGATCTTCCCGCCGCTGGCGTCCGCCCTGTTCGCCCTCGGTATGGATCGCCGTCTCGGTGGCCACATCTTCGACCCCGAAAACGGTGGCGCCGTCCTCTGGCAGCACCTCTTCTGGTTCTTCGGTCACCCCGAGGTTTACGTTCTGGCTCTGCCCTTCTTCGGCATCGTTTCAGAAATCATCCCCGTCTTCTCACGTAAGCCGATTTTCGGTTACAAGGGTCTGATTTTTGCAACCATCGCTATTGCGGCTCTGTCAGTTACCGTATGGGCACACCACATGTACGTCACCGGCGCGGTCATGCTGCCCTTCTTCTCCTTCATGACCATGCTGATCGGTATTCCTACCGGTGTGAAGTTCTTCAACTGGATCGGCACCATGTGGCAGGGCTCCATCACCTTTGAGACCCCCATGCTCTGGGTTATCGGCTTCCTGATTACCTTTCTCTTCGGTGGTATCACCGGTATTATCCTGGCAACCCCGCCGCTGGACTTCCACCTATCTGACTCCTACTTCGTGGTCGCTCACTTCCACTACGTCATCTTCGGTACCCTCGTCTTCGGTATGTTCGCAGCACTCTACTTCTGGTGGCCCAAGTTCACCGGCAAGATGCTGAACGAGCGCCTGGGCAAGATTCACTTCTGGCTGCTGTTCATCGGCTTCCACATGACCTTCCTCATCCAGCACTGGCTCGGTGTCGACGGTATGCCCCGCCGCTACGCAGACTACATGCCTGAAGATGGCTTCACCTGGATGAACCAGCTCTCAACCGTAGGCTCCATGATTCTGGCAATCTCCATGATTCCCTGGTTCTGGAACGTCTACACCACCGCCCGCAACGGCAAGCGTGTTGAGGTTGATGACCCCTGGGGCTTCGGTGGCTCACTGGAATGGGCAACTTCTTGCCCGCCCCCGCGCCACAACTTCACCGCCCTGCCCCGTATCCGTTCAGAGCGTCCTGCACTTGACCTGCACCACCCTGAACTGTCCACCAACAACGACGTCGCTGCAGCAGCCCGCCAGGCAACTGCACGCTAGGAGGCCACTGTGAAAATTCTTGCTAAGATTTTCGGTTTCATCGGCGTCTTCCTGATTCCCGTTGGCATCGTCTACGGTCTGATGACTGACTTCACCGAGTGGGCCGGTTTCCCCGCGATTCTGGCTACCGCCGTGATGTGTCTCTTCCTCTGGTACTTCCTGAACTTCACCGACAAGAAGCACCCCGACATGCCTTACGAGAACCTCGAAGGTGAAATCGCTGATGGAGCTGGCGACTACGGCTTCTACTCACCCTGGTCATGGTGGCCCCTCTTCATCGGTGTTGCTTGCACCATCGTTGTTGTAGGTCTGGCTATCGACTGGTGGATCGTACTCGTTGCCATCCCCTTCGCAGCAGCAGCTGTTCTGGGTTGGGTTTACGAATACAACCGCGGCGACCACGCCCACTAAGAGTCTTACCTGACTCAAAGGGTGGGGCCCCTATCCTCTCGGATAGGGGCCCCACCCTTTTTTGTGCCGTTTCTAGAGCGCTGAGAGAAGAACAGGACGGCACAGGACGGCACAGGACGGCACAGGACGGCACAGGACGGCACAGGACGGCACAGGACGGCACAGGACGGCACAGGAC